>DATCEJ010000188.1:0-26137 GCA_036510135.1 Roseiarcus sp.
GCAAGGATAGCCAGCTTCCGCTGAAGGCTTGCCCCGATCTGAATGTTCATGGTTTGTTTCTATCACACCCGCGTTGGCTCGCCAAGATGGCTGGCTCCGCCAGGAGGCGAAAAAAGGTCGGGCGCTTGCGCCTGCGTCGAGATAGAGACGGGCGAACGAGGATCTGAAATGACCGCCAAAGCGCCCAACATTCTCATCGTCATGGCCGACCAGATGGCGCCGGCGTCCCTGCCCATCTACGGTCATTCCCTTGTCCGCGCGCCGAATATGCAGGCGCTCGCGCGAGACGGAATCGTGTTCGACAGCGCCTATTGCGCGAGCCCTCTATGTGCGCCATCGCGCGCCTCGTTCATGTCGGGCCTTTTGCCGTCGCGCACGCGGGTCTACGATAATGCAGCTGAGTTTGCAGCCGACATTCCGACCTTCGCCCACGCTCTCAGGCTTCGCGACTATCGCACCATTCTCTCGGGCAAGATGCACTTCTGCGGACCCGATCAGCGGCATGGGTTCGAGCAGCGGCTGACAACCGACATCTATCCCGCAGACTTCAACTGGACGCCGGACTGGGATCGCCCCGAACATCGTCCGAGCTGGTATCACAACATGAGTTCGGTCCGGGACGCGGGCCTGTGCGTGCGCTCGAACCAGCTCGACTTCGACGATGAGACGGCGTTCATGGCCGAGCGCGCGATCTTCGATCTCGCCCGATCGAAAGATCAACGACCGTTCCTGCTGGTCGCTTCGTTTTCGCATCCGCACGACCCGTTCGCGGTACCGCAGCGCTACTGGGACCTCTACCGCGACGAGGACATCGACATGCCGGCGCCCGGGAACGCGCTCGATGCGCATTCGCGGCGCCTGCGCCACGTTTGCGCGATGGAAGCCGAACCGGTGACTGAGGCTCAGGCGCGCGCCGCGCGACGCGCCTATTACGGCGCAATCGCCTATGTCGACGACCTGCTCGGCCGGCTCATGGCGGCGCTGCGCGCGGCTGCGTTGGCCGAGGACACAATCGTCATCCTGACCAGCGATCACGGCGAGATGCTCGGCGAACACGGGCTCTGGTACAAGATGAGCTTTCTCGAGGGCGCGTGCCGCGTGCCGCTCGTCGTCGCCAGTCCCGCTCGCTTCGAGCCGCGCCGCGTCGCCTCCAGCGTCTCCCTCGTCGATCTCATGCCGACGCTCATCGACCTCGCGGGCGGGAATGCACAGTCGCCCGGATTGGGCATTGACGGTCGCAGTCTTGCGCCTCATCTCCGCGGCGCCGGAGGACATGACGAAGCGATCGGCGAATATCTTGCCGAAGGCGCGATCGCGCCGATCGTGATGATCCGCCGCGGCGCCTACAAATTCATCCACTCGCCCGTCGATCCGGACCAGCTGTTCGACCTCACGCGCGACCCGTGTGAGCGCGACAACCGAGCGGACGATCCGTCATGCGCTGGGGTCGTCGCCGATTTTCGCGCGGAGGTTGGAAAGCGTTGGGACATGGCCGCGTTAGACGCGCGGATTCGCGAAAGCCAGCGCCGTCGCCGCCTCGTCGATGCGGCGCTCAGCAGGGGCAAAGTGCAGGCTTGGGATTTCCAGCCGTTCCAAAAGGCGTCGCGTCAATACGTCCGCAATTCCATGGGCCTCGACGATCTCGAGGCGATGGCCCGCTTTCCGCCGGTCGCGCGCCGCTGAGAATTGGCCAGCAGGAATCGGGCGGACGCGGCTTTGGTGATCGCGATCGGCCTTGCCTTCATCGACGGCCGTCTGCCCCGCGCCCTGTCTGGCGCTAACCCTAATTTCACTCCACACAATTCCCGATTCCCCACCGGGCGGAAATCGCGCTAGCCTCATCGCCCTGAAGAGGGCTCTCGATGGCGAGTGGGACCAAGAAGCCGATCGATCTCGCTGAGCGCGCCGCCAATCGGCGCAGCAGGCGTTCTCACACGGCCTCCGGAGAGGACGCCTGGCGGCGCGAAACCTTTTGCCTGCCGCGCGACGAAGCGCGCGCCAAGGCGCGCGAATGGTTCGAGCGCTTCCCTAAAGCGGCCTACATGACCGAGATCGAATCCTGGCGCGAGGTCGCCGGCGACCAGATCGAGTTTGTCATCCGCCGGTTGCCGTCCGCCGATTGAACATCTCCGCCTTGTTGCTGCTCGCCTAGCACGCCTAAAGGCAGGCTTTTTGGCTTGAGGCGCCGTTGTAGCTGAACCCTCGTCCCCATATAAGGGCGAGGCTGCCGTGACCCAGGAAATGGGCTTGTCGGGCGGCGACACTATTCGGGGGTCGAGTTGTCCTCGTCCAGAATTGAGCATGAGCGCCTTGTCATCATCGGCTCGGGGCCGGCTGCCTATACGGCAGCGGTTTACGCCGCGCGCGCCTTGTTGAAACCCCTGGTACTGGCCGGCTTCGAGCAAGGCGGCCAGCTGATGACCACCACAGATGTGGAGAACTATCCTGGATTCGCCGATCCGATCCAGGGGCCCTGGCTGATGGAGCAAATGCGGGCGCAAGCCGATCACGTCGGCGCACGGGTCGAGAGCGAATATGTGGTCGCGCTCGAACTCGGACACAGGCCGTTCATCATCCGCTGCGACAGCGGTCGCACTTTCGCCGCCGAGGCCATCGTTCTTGCGACCGGAGCTAAGGCCAAATATCTCGGGCTCGCAAGCGAAGGGGCGTTCAAAGGCTTCGGCGTCTCGGCATGCGCGACCTGCGACGGCTTCTTTTTCCGCGGCAAGACGGTGGCCGTGATCGGCGGCGGCAATACCGCGGTCGAGGAGGCGCTGCATCTCTCGAACCTCGCCGCCCATGTCACCGTGGTCCATCGCCGCGACTCGTTCCGGGCGGAGAAGATTCTGAGCGAACGGCTGGCCTCCCGTCATAACGTCTCGATCCGTTGGAACACCGCCGTCGATTCTATTCTGGGCGAAGCGCCGCCGCGCGGCGTCACCGGCATCCGGCTGCGGAACGTCGTGACCGGCGCGCTCGACGATCTTACGGTCGACGGCGTCTTCGTCGCGATCGGCCATGAGCCGGCGTCCGAGCTGGTGCGCGGCCAAGTGGCCTTGAAATCAAACGGCTATGTTCAGACCGCGCCCGGTTCGACCGCGACGAGCGTCGAGGGCGTGTTCGCTGCCGGCGACGTTGCGGACGACGTGTTCCGTCAGGCGGTCACGGCCGCCGGTCTCGGCTGCATGGCGGCGCTCGAGGCCGAGCGCTGGCTCGCGGCTGAAGAACCGAGACGGGCGGCGGCTGAATAAAAGATGCCGGCGACGGCGCCAGGCAAATAAAGCGAATATCAATGGCCTCGTGGGGCCGAGGAAACGTTCATGGACTGGGATAAGCTGCGCGTCTTCCAGGCGGCCGCCGACGCTGGGTCGTTCACCCATGCCGGCGAGACGCTGGGTCTCAGCCAATCGGCAATAAGTC
Organism: Roseiarcus sp.; assembly: GCA_036510135.1. GTDB lineage: Bacteria > Pseudomonadota > Alphaproteobacteria > Rhizobiales > Beijerinckiaceae > Roseiarcus. The sequence goes on from DATCEJ010000188.1 coordinate 3,421, forward strand.
GTCAGGTCGGAGCGCTGGAGGCCGACCTTGGCGCGCCGCTGTTTCATCGCCACGCCCGCGGTCTCATTCTGACGGAACAGGGCGACATGCTGCTCGGCGCCGTCCGCGACGTCGTTCTCAAACTCGACGCCGTGCGTAGTCGTCTCATTGACAGCCGGGAGAAGCCACACGGCGAGTTGCGGGTCACGACGACATTGGGCCTCGGCGCCAACTGGCTGGCGCCCCGGCTCGGCGAGTTCGTCGATCTCTATCCTGAGATCAAGCTCCAATTGCTGTTGTCGGACGACGATCTCGACCTGGGGATGCGAGAGGCGGACGTCGCGCTCAGGCTGCGCGAACCGATCCAGCCGGACTTGATTCGGCGGCGCCTGTTCACCGTGCATTTTCACGCCTACGCCTCAGCCGACTATCTGCGACGGCACCCGCAACCGCGCAAGGTCGAGGATCTCGATCAACACCATCTGGTCGCTTTCGGCGCGCCGACGGCGACCCATCTCTTGTACAATCTCAACTCGCTTCTGAGCCTGGGCCGCGACCCCAAGTCTCCTCGGACTCCGCAAATTACGATCAACAATTTGGCGGCGATGACCCATGCTGTCGAGCACGGCGTCGGTATCGCCGTCTTACCCGATTACTGCGTACAGGCGGAATCTGGACTTGTCCGTCTGCTGCCGCAGGCGGACATGCCCGAGATGGACTGCTTCCTCGTCTATACCGAAGAGCTCAAGAACGTCGCGCGCGTTCATGCCTTTCGCGACTTTCTGATCAGCAGCGCGCAGCGCTGGCGCTATTGAGGCGCGCGGAGACGGCGGGTTAGGACACGCGATCCGTCTTCAGAACAATCGGTCCTTCCAGGTCTTCGGCGTCTTCTCGTTTATGATCTCAAGATCGATGTGATATTTGAAGTCGCGAGTGCCGCGCCTCCTGATCGCCTCGACCATGCTCGCCAAGCCCGTGTCGAGATCGACCGACGTCTTGTACTGCAGCATCTTTCTCGCCTTGTCGGACGAGCACGACGCGTGCTCCACTTCCTGCGGGCGCCCCTTCATGAAGATGGGGTCAAGGTTGAACTGGAGCTGGTTGGCGATCCGTTCGGCGAGCTCGATGATCGTGATTGTCTCCTCGTCCGGACCGATGTTGATGATCTCGCCAGCGACGTTGTCGCGGAACGCCATCTCCTTCAAGCAATAGAGACAGTCGTCGATGAAGGAGAAGCACCGCTTCTGCTTGCCGTTCCCATAAATGATGGGCTGGCGGCCCTGCAGCATCAGATTGATCATGATCGACGCTACGTTGCGGAACGGATCGTCCCATTTCTGCCGGGGACCGATAATGTTGTGGGGAACCGCGATCACATATTCGACGCCATGCACGGTGCAGAGATTGCGAAGAATGTCCTCGGCGGCAAGCTTGCCTATTCCGTAGGGATCCTGCGGCTTCGGCGTCTGGTCCTCCCTGAAGGGCGGCTTGAGCGCGCCGTAGCGCGCCATCGAAGAGCAGAAGACAACTCGCTTCGCGCGATTGGCGACCGCTGCGGAGAAGATCGCCACCGAAGCGCCGACGATGTTCTGCGTCACGAAATGGGGCGAGAAAACCGACAGGCCTTCATAAGCCGTGGCTGCGCAATGATAATAGATGTCGCAGCCTTCCGACACCTTTTGGATGTGATTGAAGTCGTTGCAGTCGAACTGATGAAAATCTACTTTCGACGGAACATTGTCGAGTTCCCCGCCGATGAGGTTGTCGACCCCCACAACTTGATGCCCTTCGGCAATCATCGCGTCAGCCAAATGGCTGCCGAGAAAGCCCGCGACCCCCGTAACGAACACCTTCATTGTTGACCCTTTTCCCGTTTCAGCGCTGCTTCACACATCCGTTTATGCTCAATCCGAAAGCTTGGTTTTTGCCAGAAAAATCCTTCATTTTCTTACTCACGACCGAAAGGGACCACCTTTCGGCGCCGCGACGCTCCTCAGCTGCGCGAGAACGTGTTGCTTACTAATCGGCACGTTGCAGAAAGACTTTCGTTGCCGGTCCCTGAGCGGCTCGCATGAACCCGGGCATTCCCGTTTCCCCGGTCACGCCGGCCCACCATCCGCTGAGGCCGATCGTGAACGAGCGCCATGAGTGAAAGCGAAGGAGAAGTTCCAAAGTCTCCAATAGCGCGACGCCCGCGAGCAGAGGCCAAACCGCGGGATATCGCTTTCTGGCGATGATCACCCGATTACGTTCGGAAAGGTAAATGCTGAACCGCGACCGCTTTGGACGTGGCCCCCCAGAACCTGAGGTCGAGCCGGCGACATGGTGGACGACCGAGCCGTGCGCATAGCCCAGCCGGAACGTTCCGCGGCGCAGCGACCATTCGCTGTCCTCGTGATAGACGAAAAAGTCCTCATCCATCACGCCGATCGTCTTGATGTAATCCTTCGACACGAACATTGCCGTACCAGCGACAATGTCCAGGTCCGCCTCAACTTCTCTCAAATCGGGAGTCATCTCAGCAGGCTGTCCATGCCCCAGCGACCGAGCCCGCCCAAGTAAGGGCCAGTATTTGAGGCCGCCCCACAGCTGAACCCGCCCATTGGCCACGAGGACAATTTTACTTCCAACGATTCCGTAGCCGCCTTCCGCCTGCCGGCGCACCAAGGCGCCGAGCGCGTCCGGTTCGGGAAACGTGTCAGGATTGAGAACCCAGATGAAATCCCACTCGGTATCGGCAGCGGCGATGCAGAAATTGACGCCGCCGCTATACCCGCGGTTCTCGCGCGATCTGAGAACCCTGACGACGCGCCGGTCTGCGCCGAGCTGAAAACGCTGGCCTTCCGCAGCGCCGAGCCGATCATTCGCCTCGGCGTCGGCCGCGACCATGCCCGGGATTTTAGACAGTTCCCGGAGGTCGCGCTCGAAGGCCTCATGGCCACCGTTCTCACAGATGACGACGCTGAACTCTCGGTAGATCGAGTCCTTGAGCGACCCGAGGCAGCCGACAAGGTTCTTGGCTTCGTCTGTCGCGACAATCGCAATGACGACGCGGGGGACAGTGCTAGTTGGGTTCTCAGCTTCCGACACTCGACACCCCTACCGATTGGTCAATCTCGCATGGCTGGCGAAACGCTATTCGCAAAATGCTGACGAGCCCTCGCGTCGGCGCTACGACGCGGCAAAAATGCTGCTCCTTGCAAAGCCCGCCCTAATTTTTTTGGTTGAAATGGCCGCAACGACTCTAAGCGGCGACCTTTGCGGCCACGCTTTGGGCCGAACGCATACGCCTCTCTTCCAAGCCTTGGTCGGAATTGAAGACGCCGCGGGAAGATCGAGAGGTATCGGACCCATAAAGCAGTGTCAATTGGGAGGCGACAGCGCTCCGGATCCCCTTGGAGGACAAGCCCGGCGCGATTCACTCCTCGTCCCGCCGTGTGAGCGCTCGATAGGCCACCGAAAAGCGGTACGCGCGAATCTGGGCGAGCCCGACGATCGCCATGAGGCGGTTTCGGGTCCCGTTCAAACGTTTCGAGGCAAGCGGCAGGAAGGCGTGCGGCGCAACCGCAAGCAGGGCTGCCGATTGACGTAAAAAGACGAGGATCGGCGCCCTGCCTTCACGCCGAGCCCCTTCGGAGGATTCGAGCGTCAGCCGCCGCCATTTGCGCTTCAATTCCGCCATCGTCCGGCGAGCGGGGTGGCCGACGATCGACTTTGGCGCAAATCGAATGCGAAAGCCCTGCCGCCACGCCCTTTCACACCAATCCTTGTCCTCCGGGACGCTGTTTATGAAGTCGCCGACCGCGTCGAACACCGAACGCCACACGAACATTGATGCGGTGACCGTGAACTTGAGCTCTTTGACGTACCGCTCGTTGCGGAAGGCGAACACGCTCTCAAAGGCCTCGGCCGCCGTCATCCGCCCTGGATCCTCAACCAAGACGTCGACGTGGCCGCCCGCGATATCCGCGTGACGCAGTTCAGCGAGGCCTTCCTCAAGCCAACGCGGATCGGGCCGACAATCGCTGTCGATGAAAGCCAGCGCGTCGCCCCGTGAGGCGCGGACCCCGGCATTGCGGGCCGGCCCGGCGCCCCGCTCCGCGCCTTCAATCACGTGGCCGCGAGACCCGACAATGCGGCGCACCGCCTCAAAACCACGCCAGCTGCCGTTGTCGACGACGATGATTTCCGTCCGATCGCCTGGAAAGCTCTGCGCTTGCAGCAAGCTCAAACAGGCGTCCAAATTGTCGTAATCATCGAGGTGCGGCACGATCACGGAGACGAGACCGACGTCGGGCGGCCCGCCCGTCGCCTCAAGCGGCGCGGCTTGTTCGGTCTCACCGACCGTCATAGCCTGCCTTTGAGCCTCATTTGGCGTATTTACTCATGATTGATACGGCTTTTTCGAAATTGCTCATTTCTAAAATGTCGTCCGTCTCGAGCATCGTATCGAATTCCGATTCAAGCGCGGCGACGAGGATCATATGCCCAATCGATGTCCAAGCTGGGTACTCTTGATAGATCAGCTTTGACGTATCGGTTTTATCGTCAAGGTCAAAGCTCTCTTTAAACGCGTTGAATACCCGGTCCCTTACTGTCATTAGCTCCGTCTCCGCGATCGTAAGGTTTTAGCCCGGAACCAAAGCATTCGCTTCCCGGACCGACTCCGGGCAATGCCACTCAATCGACTCGCGTGCAAAGGAAAACCCGTTCCCCCCGCTTTAACCCGTGTTTGAGAACGTAAGGTTCTTTGGACACCCACTCGCGGAGCGAGAACCCCGCCCCACGCAGTCGATCGCGAAGGTCGCGGCCATAATAGCGAGCGTGATCCTCCTGCCCGAAATGGATCAATCGGTCGGCCGCGGACGTAATCGATGGGTTCTCGTATGTTTCGTCGAGCCCTTCTTCCAACGGAACCATAATGATCGCCATACCGCCCGGGCGCAAAATCCGCTTCAGCTCCGACATCGCCTTGCGATCGTCCGGTACGTGCTCCAGAACGTGAAGGCATAAGACGAGATCGAATGACTGATCCGGAAGAGCGATGTCGCAGATGTCGATGCGAAGGTCGACATCCGCCTTGAACAGGTCGCACGTCTTATAGCTCTTGACCCCTTTACTGCGGATGAACGGGGTCAGGCTCGGCTCGGGCGCGAAATGAAGCAGGTCCTTGCCCTCGAACAACGGCTCTTGAGCTGCGCAGATGGCGAGCGCCCGGTGACGTTCGAGAGAAAGACACCCCGGGCAGATCGTATCTGCGGCCAGCGGATATCCGTAAGAAAAGAAACGGCCGGTGCGGCCACAAATCGTACAATTTCTGGGATATTGGGCGCCGAACAACCTCAGGCCAGACTTTCGAGCATATTTGAGCGCCCGTACAGTGGCCCGGATTGGCTTCGGTACGTTGTTATACTGCATGAAATCTTAGCCCTAAAACGAAGGAAGCGGCGCTCACGAGAAAACCAAATGGTCTTTTCTTGGCGCCGCTCTTATGTAGCGACATTCTATATCGTTCGAGCGCGTCGATGGCAATCCCCGAATCGGCTAGTATCCAGGCGCTAGCGCGCCCGCGCCGCCGGACGCAATCGATCGCTGTTCGCCTTTTGCAGTCACGTATCAGTCGTAACTGGCGCCGGGCTGGACGCCAATTCAGCGCCGGGGGTAGGGTTATTGCTTTTCGACCTGCCCGAATTCGAGGTCGACCGGGGTGGCGCGGCCGAAGATGGACACAGCGACTTTAACACGGGATCGGGATTCGTCGACTTCCTCGACCACGCCATTGAACGAGGCGAAAGGCCCGTCAGCGACCCGCACGTTTTCGCCGATCTCGAACCGGATCGCCGCTTTGGGCCGCTCGACGCCGTCGGCCACTTGTCCTTTGATCCGTTCGGCTTCCACATCGGGGATTGGCATCGGCTTCTTGTCCGCGCCAAGGAAGCCAGTCACCTTGGGCGTGTTCTTGATTAGATGGTAAGCCTCGTCGGTGAGGTCGCATTTGACTAGGACATAGCCGGGAAAGAATTTTCGCTCGGAATTGATCTTGCGCCCGCGGCGCATCTCGACGACCTGCTCGGTCGGTACGAGGATTTCCTCGAATTTGTCGGAGAGGCCACGCTGGCTCGCCTGCTCGCGAATGGATTCCGCCACCTTCTTTTCGAAGTTGGAATAGGCGTGAACGATGTACCAGCGCATAGTCATATTTGGGCGATCCGGATCATAGCCGAGGTTAGCCGCCGCGCCCAAAGCCAAGCACGAGAGAAACGATTGTTCGCAGCACCTCGTCGACGACGAGGAAAAACAGGCTCGTGAATACGACCAGCATCAGCACAAGTCCTGTGGTGATGAGGGTCTCGCGCCGCGTCGGCCAAATGACCTTGGCGCCTTCGGCGCGAACCTGCTGAATGAACTCGAACGGATTGGCCATTGTCTCGACGTGGGTTTGAAATTCGACGCGGCGGGCGACGACGCCAGCCACAAAAACTCGCGGCGCGGAGCCTTCCGGCGCCGCGCCACTCCGACCTCATATAGGAAAAGGCGCCCTGTCGCCAAGCGAAATGTGACGCGCTGAGATTAAACAATGGTCCGAGCATATGCGCCTTTCGGGGCCGCTAGCCGCGGAAGTGCTTCGACAGCTTGAGGCCCTGGTGCTGATAGCTGGAGGTCGCGTCTGCGCCGTAGAGCGCATCCGGGGGGCCGGCGAGTTTTTCGTACACCAGCCTCCCGACCGGCTGGCCGTCTTCCAGCAGGAACGGCACATCGCGGCTGCGCACTTCCAGCACCGCGCGAGCGGATGGACGCCCGTCCCCGCCCTGCCCGAAGCCTGGATCGAAGAAGCCCGCGTAATGAACGCGAAACTCCCCAATCGCCGGATCGATCGGCGCCATTTCCGCCGCGAGGTCAGGGGGGATCTGAACTCTCTCCCGCGAAGCCAGAATGTAGAACTGGTCGGGGTCGAGGATCAGCCGCCGATCCTCGCGAGCCCGAATCGGCTCCCAGAAATCCTCAATGGCGTAGCCGCGCAAGCGGGCGACATCGATGACGTCGCTGTTCTTGATCGCCTGGTAGCCGACGATGGACTCGCCCGAACCTCCAAGATCGACTCGCAGCACGACCCCTTCGCGCACGTCGAGCGGGCCGTCCACCAGCGGGCAGGCAAGGTGCCGCTTGCGGATCTCGGGATCGTCGAGCGTGAAGGTATGCCGGTCGCGCTGCTGGGGATGACGGCTGCGAAACCGAACCTGGCTCAGCTTCGACCCCGCTTTGACGCGGACGCTGAAGCTGCGGGGCGAAATCTCGAGCCAAAGCTCGCCCTGGTAATCGAGCGGCACCTCGTCGAACGCCTCTCCCCCGTCGACAATGAGGCGGGTGAAGATGTCGATGCGTCCGGTCGAGCTCTTCGGGTTGGCGGCGCCGGACAGGTTGGGTCTCAGCTCCAGCCGTTCCATCAGACGGGCGATATAAACAATTCCTTTCTCCAGGACGGCGCCTTTGCCAGCCAACGAGACAGGCTCCGCGTTCAGACGCTCAAGCCGGTCGCGAACAGTGTGCCCACGCCCGGGCAGGAAGCTCGAGCGAACGCGATAGGCTTCCTTGCTCAGTCTCAGGTCGAGACTCGCGGGCTGAAGCTGCGACGATTCCAATGGAATCTCTGCCTTGATCAGTTTTCGGCCGATCATGGCCCGGATCTTCTGCCGTCCCAGGAGGCCGAACGGAGCGGAGAACAGGGCGTCCGCAACGCCGGGTTCGTCAATGTCCAAGATGTGGGGAAGCGGCGTTCGGCGCGGCGTCAACAGCTTAAGCCTCAAAGGCGGTTTCGCGTTGTTAACGCCCCCTACGCTTTAAGCCAAGACATGTACGAGAAGACGTGGACTTGACGCCAAGGCTTGGCTGGCGCTATCTAATTGTCCTCGTGGTCATTTGAGCCGATCGGCTTGCCGCCACGTTAAACAACGGGCTAAAAGATCGGGGCGCATTCAAAACCGTCGCCTCGTATCGAGCCCATCAGGCGCCGTCGGCGCAAAGGACTTGAACGATGACGAGCCCGCGCAAATCCCGCGATCCCAAGACGCTGAGGCCCGCGACGCAATTGATCCATGGCGGGTCGCTGCGCTCGGCGTTCGAGGAAACGTCGGAGGCCCTCTTTCTCACGCAGGGCTATCTCTACGACACGATGGAGCTCTCGGAGGCGCGCTTCAAGGGCGAGGATCCCGGCTTCATCTATTCGCGCTTCGCCAATCCGACGGTCTCGATGTTCGAGCGCCGGATGGCGCTGCTCGAGGGCGCTGAGGCGGCGCGGGCGACTGCGAGCGGCATGGCCGCTGTCACCGCCGCGCTCATGGGCCAGCTCAGGGCGGGTGACCACATCGTCGCCGCGCGGGCTTTGTTCGGCTCGTGTCTCTATGTGGTGGAAGACCTGTTGCCACGTTTCGGCGTCGCCTCGACCCTCGTCAATGGCGCGGACCTCGACGCCTGGCGGGCCGCCCTGCGTCCGAACACCAAGACGGCGTTCCTCGAATCGCCGACCAATCCGACGCTCGAGCTCGTCGATATCGCGGGCGTCGCCGAGATCATGCATGGGGCTGGCGCGACCTTGGTCGTCGACAACGTGTTCGCCACGCCCTTGCTGCAGCATCCAATGAAGCTCGGCGCCGATTGCGTCGTCTATTCTGCCACCAAACACATTGACGGCCAGGGGCGCGTGCTCGGCGGCGTCATCCTGGGAAATGAGAAGTTCATCGCCGACCACATCCACAATTTCCTCCGTCAGACTGGTCCTTGTCTGTCGCCTTTCAACGCCTGGACGCTTCTGAAGTCGCTGGAAACCCTGACAGTGCGCGTTACGGCGCAAGTGCGCAGCGCGGGCAGGATCGCGGACTTCCTGAGCCAGCACCCCGCGGTCAAGCGCACGCTCTATCCGGGCCGCGCCGATCATCCGCAAGCGGCGCTTGCCCGACGGCAGATGGAAGGCGGCGGCACGATGATCGCGGTCGAGGTCGGCGGCGGAAAGGCGGCCGCGTTCCGGTTCGCCAACGCGCTTACGATCATCTCCATTTCCAATAATCTTGGCGACGCGAAGAGCCTCATCACCCATCCGGAGACGACCACGCACCAGCGGCTCAAGCCCGAGCAGCGGGCGGCGCTCGGCATCGCGCCCGGCCTGCTCAGATTGTCGGTCGGGCTCGAGGACGTGGAGGATCTGATCGAGGATCTCGCCCAGGCGCTCGACAAGGCGTCGCTGCCGCGCCAAGCGGCCGAGTAGGCAGGTGCGCTAGCCTAACCGCCATTTTACCGGCGCGCCCCAATGTTTTCAGTGGGTTGGGACCCCGTTTAGTTCCGCCCTCGAGTTGTCGGCTGGACGGGGCCGCGGAAGGGGCCAATAACATATATAAATAGTTATAAGATGAGTATCAAGAACGATCACTGACTGAGGGTCCATTCGTCGGACGCGTGCGCAGGCTCAGTTGGCAGGTCGTACACGAGCGCCGTTTTCCGCAAGCGCGTGCGGATGAGCTCGGCCTCTTCATCGGTCGCTTTAGGGCTCGCGATCTCCGCGATCACGCCGCCCCGGAAGGTCGCGCGGATGCGCTCTCCCCGGCGCGCGCGATCGAGATACGCGGGCAGATGTCGTCTCAGATCGGTCAGGCTCACATCGGTCATAGGTGCTAGGTGCGGCCCTCAGGCGGTTGAGTCAACGAGCCGGGTCTGTCCGCCGACACTCTAATCTGTCGCCCGCAACTGGAGGCACCGACGCGTGGCGTCAGCGAAACTTGGCGACGACCGTTCCGCCCGATAGATTGCACGCACATGGGCGGTGTTTGGAGACAATTGCTAACGAACGCGACCGCCCATCCGGGCGGAGGCGGCGTGTCACCCGGTCAAGCGTTTCTTACAAGGCTCGTCACCACTGTTATTTTGGGCTCAATTCTCATTTCGTACTTATGGACTGGCGAGTCGCCAAAACGACCTGCGCCCTGGTGGTATCAGTGGTTACCAAACCGCCCGCCTTGGAACCCCAAGGTCTATAAGAAAAGCGTCGAGCCCGCCGAGTATTAGACAGAGTTCTGGTTAGGGGTGGGCGTCCTGGTCTGCATGGTCGGCTTGATGCTGTATGGGATAGTCGGTATCATTTTTGGGCCATAACTGGCGAAGGCGGAACGATGTGGCGAGGCGCCGTAGGGGCGGGGCGTCCCATTCTTCTCCGAAACTCATTGCCGAGAGTTTGGCTCGAGGCGCCGTGAGCAACTGTCGCCGCGCTCGTTGAGCGCGGGGACACGGTCGGCGACCTGATCAGCGACCGCGTCTACAAAACCTGCAAAGGGCCCTCAAGCCGCGACGTCGGCGACCACGGTATCGAGAAGCGGCGCGCCCATCGCGGTCACACGAATGCGCCCGCGCTCGTCGCGCTCGAGGAACCCGTCGTCGATCAAGCTCCGAATCCGCTCGGGATCGATGAGGCGGCCGCTGACCTTCTCGAACGTTCGCGGGTCGACGCCTTCGCTTAAGCGCAAACCCATGAGGAGGAACTCGTCGCCCTGCTCCTCGCGGCTGAGCGGCACGCTTTCGACCAAGCCGTTGCCCTCGCTTTCGACAAGGGTCAGCCACATTTCCGGGTGCCGCTCGGTTTCCTGCGCCAATCGCCCCTTCGCCGTGACGAGGCGGCCATGCGCGCCGGGGCCAACGCCCGCATATTCGCCGTAACGCCAATAGATCAGATTGTGGCGGCTCTCGCCGCCGGGGCGCGCGTGGTTCGACACCTCATAGGCTGGCAAACCACGCGCATAGGTCAATTCTCGCGTGGCTTGGAACAAGGCGAGGCTCAGATCTTCGTCCGGCAACTCAAGCTTGCCAGCGTCGCGCAGGCGCTCGAACATCGTGTCCGGTTCGATGGTCAGTTGATAGAGCGAGATGTGGTCGCCGACATAGTTCAGCCCCTCGGCGAGTTCGCGCCGCCAACCGGCCTCGCTCTGTCCAGGCCGGCCATAAATGAGGTCGAAGGTGAAACGCGGGAACAGCGACGCGGCGAGCCTCACGGCGGCCAGCGCCTCGACGACCGTGTGCTTGCGCCCGAGAGCCTTGAGGTCAAAGTCGTTCAGCGCCTGCACGCCGATCGACAGTCGGTTGACGCCGGCTGAACGATAGCCGCGAAAACGCTCCGCTTCGACGCTGGTCGGGTTGGCTTCGAGCGTGATCTCCGCATCTTTGTCGAGGCGCCAGGCGGATGCGATGGTGTCGATGATCCCTTGCACCGTCTCAGGACGCATGAGCGAGGGCGTTCCGCCGCCAAAGAACACCGATTGCACCGTCCGGTGCGGCGTGAGTCGCGCGCGATGGGCGATCTCCGCCTTAAAGGCGGCAAGATAGCGAGCCTCGTCGATCGCCGCGCCGCGCACATGGCTATTGAAGTCGCAATAAGGACATTTCGACAGGCAGAAGGGCCAATGGACATAGACCCCAAACCCCGGCTCTTCGGGAGGGGCGCGGTCGGGGCGCGCGGCAGCCGCGATCACGCTGCGAATCATCGTTCCGTTATGCCAGCGAACCGCGGCCCGCGCCAGCGTGGGCCGCGAACGACCCGTCGTCATCACAAAGCTTCGTCGCCGGTCTCGGCGGTGCGAATGCGCATCGCCCGCTCGATTGGAAGGACAAAGATCTTCCCATCGCCGATCTGGCCCGTGTGCGCGGCAGCCTGGATCGCCTCGATCGTCGGCTCGACCTCATGATCGCTAACGGCGATTTCGAGGCGCACCTTCGGCATGAAGGCGACGTTGTACTCCGAGCCGCGGTAGATTTCAGTATGCCCTTTCTGCCGGCCGTAGCCATTGGCCTCGCTGACCGTCATTCCGTTGACGCCCAGCCGATCGAGCGTCGTTCGCACCTCGTCCAGCTTGAACGGCTTGATAACCGCCACGATGAGCTTCATGACCGCACGCCCTCGAAAGGCAAAAGTTCTGGGACCTTCGCTAAGCTGGCGAAGTCCCCCGCGCAAGCGCGTAGTTACACCCGGACAAATGTTCTGCGGTTGAGCGAAGACCGCGTGTCGGGCGGCCGTGCCCAACAGCCGCACAACTCACAATCGCAGTCGTGGATGAGAAGCAAACGGCTCCGGCGGCCGGCCTCGAATGGATCGACAACTGACTTCCGAATTGCACGACGAGGGCAGGCGACAACTCGCTCCGTCAGCGCCTTGTGGGCGAAACTATGGGCTGGTATCCCACCGGGCAGAGAGATGGCCTAAAGCCCGTCGCTCCAGGTGCTTGACATAGGGACGCACGGGCCTCGGCTGAGCTTAACCGGCTTAACACTCCGACGGTCGATATCAGGCAACGACTGCCAGCTTGCCCGCTTGCCGCCCGCAGCGGAAATTGGCTGAGCGCTCGCGCTCAGCCTTTTAGCGCCCGCCGCTTATCGCTCGAGATCGGCCACTGTCGGCATGCGGCCGTTTGGCGTCAGATGATTGATGATCTGCGGCAGCACAGTCGAGAGCTGACTCAGCAATTCTTGCTGGCTCATGCCCGTGCGCTGCGCCAGTTCGGCAAGCACATTCTGGCCGAGCGCCGAACCGAGCTGACCGGGCTGAACCGGCTCATTCTGCCCGTGGCCAACCCAGGAATTGACCTGCGGCGCCACGCCGCCCGCGGTGAGCTTGCCAATGAGGTCGGTGAGGCCGCCGAGAATGCTGCCGGCCGGCGCATTCGTAGGCACGGGCTGAGCAGGCGCTGGCGTAGGCGCCGCAGGGGGGGACGCCGGCGCCGAGCTGCCGCCAAACATCTTGCCGAGAATCAGCGCGCCCACGGCGACCGCGATCGGTGTCGCCAGATTGCCGCCCGGAACCGCATTTTTCATCGCGTCGTCAAAGGAAGCCATCGTTGTCTCCTCCACCTGAATCCGAATCGCAAAAAAAACGTATCCTTCGACTACAGCTGAGCAGCCGCCATTCGAAGATATGACGACCAAGACTACCGGCTTGCGTTTTCCCCGTCCATACCGCACATTCCGGCGTCGACGACGGGCGCGCGGGAGGCTACGACATGGGCATATTGAGCTGGATCATTCTGGGCCTGATCGCCGGTTTCATCGCCAGCAAGATTGTCAACAAGACGGGCTCGGGCATGACGATGGACATTGCGCTCGGCGTCGTCGGCGCGATCGTCGGCGGATTTCTAGCGAGCTTCCTGGGTATCGGCGGTGTCACGGGAGTGAACATCGGGAGCATCATCATCGCGGTCATCGGCGCGGTGGTTGTGTTGCTGGTCTACCGTGCGGTCGTCGCCCGCGCCTGAGTGAACCGTCAGTCGGCGGCGGCGCTCCAACGTGCCGCCGAACGGTCGTCTTCCTGCTTTGATTCGATCCAACCCTCGACAGCGCCGTCGCGGCGTATCGCGCGCTTCCAGAATGGCGCGCGGGTCTTAAGATAATCCATCAGCATCTCGGCCGCCGCGAACGCCGCGCCGCGATGGGCGGCGGCGACCGCGACGAAAACGATCCGCTCGCCCGGCGCGATGCGGCCGTAGCGATGGATTACGGTGGCGCCCAGAAGCGGCCAGCGCGCCTCGGCCTCGCCCGCCGCGCGCGCGATCTCTTCCTCGACCATGCCGGGATAATGCTCGAGTTCGAGCGCGGCGAGCGATCCGCCCTCGTCTCGGCAGTAGCCGACAAAGCTCACGACTGCGCCGACGTCAGTTCGCCCGTGCGTGAGCGCTTCGGCCTCCGCGCCCGGGGCGAAATCCTCTCGTTGGACCCGGATCCTCGCCATCGCTTTCAGCCGCCGGTCATCGGCGGAAAGAACGCGACTTCCTTCACCCCCGCGATGGACGCGTGCTCACGGGCGTGAACCCGATCGAGCGCGGCGCGAACGGCCGCGGGTTTGTCAAACGCATGAGCGTAGCCCTCGCCGCGGTCACGGAGCCAGGCGATAAGCTCTCCGACGGTCTTCACCGTCGGAGGCGGGTCGAGCTCTTCCTCCGCCGTACCGACGCGCTCGCGCACCCAGGCGAAATAAAGCGCCTTCATGTCTGTCTCACTCGCCCCCGGCGTGATCGTAGCTCGCCTTCATATAGTCCCAGCCAGTATAGAGCGTTACTATGGCTGCGATCCACAACAGCACAATCCCGGTTGTTATCGAGCCCGGAAAGACGGATTCTCCGGCTGACCCGGCGATCAGAAAAGCCAGCGCGATGAATTGTACGGTGGTCTTCCACTTGGCGAGCGCGGTAACCGGCAGCGGAACCCTGAGTTCCGCCAGATACTCACGCAGGCCCGAGACCAGGATTTCCCGGCAAAGGATGACGATCGCGGCCGCAAGCGTCAGGCCGGAAATGGTCTGATCAGCGGCGAGCACCAGAATCACTGCCGAAACAAGAAGCTTGTCGGCGATCGGGTCCAGCATTCTTCCCAGCGAAGATTGTTGCGACCACGCGCGCGCCAGATAACCGTCGAAAAAGTCGCTGATCCCGGCGGCGATGAAGATCGCGAGCGCCGTCCATCGCGCCCACGGTTCATCCGGCCAGAACAAAAGCCCGGCGACCAGCGGGACCGCCGCGACGCGCGCGTAGGTCAGAATATTGGGCAGAGACCAATTGCGGCTGATGGGACGGGCGGTCGAGGAAACCATTTGCGATGCAGCAGACATCGTGCCCGTTCGCCCGTCAATAGCGCCTGCCGGGCGTTGGCGTCGAGGGGCCCTCGGCGACGCGGCGCGGACAAAGCTGGGGACGATGGCGGGCGCCCCGGCCCGCGCCGGGCCAAACTCGTTTAATGTCAAGGTCTTCAAAGTCTTCCTCGTGGTCAGGACCTCTTCCATGTCGAACGTTCACGTCGTCGCCCATCCGCTGGTGCAGCACAAATTGACGCTGATGCGTGACAAGACCGTCTCGACCAAGGGCTTCCGGCAACTTATGAACGAGATCGGCATGTTGCTCGCCTACGAGGTGACGCGCGATCTGCCGCTCGAGGTGATCGAGGTGGAAACGCCCCTCACGAAGACCATGGCGCCAACGATCTCCGGCAAGAAGCTGGTGTTTGCGCCGATATTGCGCGCCGGCGTCGGATTTCTTGACGGGATGCTCGATCTGGTGCCGAGCGCCCGTGTCGCCCATATCGGGCTTTATCGCGACCCACATACACTTGAGGCTGTCGAGTATTATTTCAAGGCCCCGGCGGACGTGGCCGACCGGCTGGTCATCGTGATGGACCCGATGCTCGCGACCGCAAATTCAGCTGTCGCCGCGATCGACCGCCTCAAGCGGCGTGGGGTAAGGGACATCCGCTTCGTCTGCCTTCTCGCCGCGCCCGAGGGAATCGAACGGCTGACCAAGTCGCACCCCGAGGTGCAAATCTGGACCGCGGCGATTGACGAACGGCTCGACGACCACGGCTACATCGTTCCGGGCCTCGGCGACGCGGGCGATCGCATGTTCGGCACGAAATAGAATCGCCGCGCTCGACCGCCGCGTCCCCACGCGTGAACGGCTGGGCCTTGGGCTCGCCAGAAACAGGGCTGTGACTAGCCAGCCGCCTTACTTGCGGCGCCGGCGCTGCTGGCCAAGGCCCATCTGCTTCGCCAGAGCCGAGCGCGCCTTGGCATAGGCCGGAGCGACCATGGGATAGTCAGACGGAAGACCCCACTTCTCTCGATACTCTTCCGGCGACAGGTTGTATTGGGTCCGCAAATGCCGCTTCAGCGACTTGAATTTACGACCGTCCTCCAAGCAGATGATGTAATCGCTCGTAATCGACTTCTTCGGTGGGACGGCGGGCTTTGCCGCCTCGACTATGACGGGTTGCGCACCAGTCGAGACACGCACCAGTGCTGCGTGAACGTCGCTAAGAAGCGACGGCAACTCGCTCGCCGGTACGGAATTGTTCGACACATAGGCCGATACTATCTCCGCGGCGAGTTCAATGTGGTTCGTGGAATCGCTCATTGTTAACCTTACTCCAGTAAGCTGCCTGCGGAGAAAGCGCCCTGTTGACGATTTTCTTCAGGCCGTTCTCTGCTCATCCGATTACGACGAGCGTTCCTCATTCTTTGTCGCCTGTTGCGACTTGGGACGACCGCCACATAGCGCAAAAGAAAACATAGCACAAGACAAGATGCGATAACTTCAACTAGGGAATCGATGGAAATCGGCTGAATACTCACCTTGAGCTGGTTGACGGAAGCTGAATTTGTATAAAAAAGCAACTGCCTTCACTTGACAGACGACAATTAACGTGCCGCAAACGCTTTGACCGAATCGTTGCAGCCCGTTTTCTGGAGCGCGCTACGTCCACGCGAAAGCTTGCGCTGCCGCATAACTGCAGGCCAGGAACAATCGCGGACTTGATTCGTCGCGGCAGGCGCCCCGCTCATCTGCACCGCTGCTTTGCGAACAATGATCGAGCCAAAGAATATGACGGACCGAGGATGTCATCGGCGCTCAAAGCGACTATATGCGGCTGGCCGATCCAGTTGATCGGCGCCACGTGAGTTCCAATGCAGCATCAAAAGACGTCAACGTTTGTCGCCGCGCGCAGGAACGCGACGCGGCAGGCCACGCTGACGGGGACCGTCCAGCTCCTATGGCCTTACATCTGGCCGGCCGACCGCTCTGATCTGAAGCTGCGCGTCTTTCTGGCCGTGGCGCTGATGCTGGTCTCGAAGTTGTTCACGATCGCGATTCCTTATTCCTACAAATGGGCGACCGATGCGGTCGCAAACAAGCTGGCGCTGGATGCGGTGCCGCTGCCGCGCGTTCTGATTGGAGCGGCAGCGCTGACCGCTCTTTACGGGGTCTTGCGCATCCTGATGGCGTTCACCCAGCAGGGGCGCGACGCTTTGTTCGCGGCCGTCGCCATGAATGCGGTGCGCCGACTGGCGATCGAGGTGTTCGACCATTTGCATCGCTTGTCGCTGCGCTTTCATCTGGAGCGCAAAACCGGCGGACTCACCCGCGTTCTCGAGCGCGGGCGCAACGCGATCGAGACGCTTGTTCGTACTTCGATGCTGACCGCCATCCCCACGGTGGTCGAGTTCGCGCTGGTCGTCGGCGCGATGCTGATCTCATTTGACTGGCGTTATGTCGCAGTCATTAGCGTGACCGTGGTCGCGTATCTGGTCTTTACGACCTTGGCCACCAATTGGCGCATTGGCATCCGGCGCGCGATGAATGAAAGCGACACGGAGGCCAACACCAAGGCCATCGACAGCCTCCTCAATTTCGAGACGGTGAAATATTTTGGCGCCGAGGACCGCGAAGCGGCGCGATACGATAAAGCAATGGCGCGGTACGAGCGGATGAGCGTTCGCACCTATGTGTCGCTCGCGGTTCTGAACGCAGGTCAGGCTTTCATTTTCACGCTCGGCCTGATTGTCGTCCTCCTGATGTGTGTCGCCGAAGTCAGAAACGGAACCAAGACCGTTGGCGCTTTCGTGCTCGTCAACCTCATCATGCTGCAGCTCTATCAGCCGCTTAATTTCATGGGGATGGTTTACCGGGATATCAGGCAGGCGATCATCGACGTCGAGGCCATGTTCGTTATTCTGGCGCAGAATCCCGAGGTCGACGACATTCCCGGCGCTCAGCCTTTGAAGGTGACCGCCGGGGCGGTCCGGTTCGAGAATGTCGACTTCGCCTACGATCCGGCCAGGCCCATTTTGCGTGGCGTCTCGTTCGAGGCGCCGGCGGGTCACACGATCGCCATCGTGGGACCGTCGGGCGCCGGAAAATCCACGATATCGCGTCTCCTGTTCCGGTTCTATGAGCCGAACGCAGGGCGCATATTGATCGATGGACAGAACGTCGCCGCTGTCACGCAGAGTTCGCTGCGCGACGCGATTGGCATGGTGCCGCAGGACACGGTGCTGTTCAACGACACGATCCACTACAACATCCACTATGGGCGCGACGGCGCGAGCGAGGGCGAGGTCGCCGCCGCCGCCGAGAATGCGCAGATCGACCGGTTCATTCGCTCGCTGCCGCAAGGCTATGAAGCGCCGGTCGGCGAGCGGGGCCTCAAGCTCTCGGGCGGCGAGAAGCAGCGGGTCGCCATCGCCCGAACGATGCTCAAGGCGCCGCCGATTCTGGTGCTCGACGAAGCGACGTCGGCGCTCGATAGTTTTACCGAGCGTGAGATTCAGTCGGCGCTGGAGCGTGTCTCCCGCGGACGCACGACGATCGTGATCGCCCATCGCCTGTCGACCGTGGTCGACGCCGACGAGATTCTGGTGCTCGACAAGGGTGTTATCGCCGAGCGCGGGTCCCATCAGGAGCTTCTGGCGCGGGGGGGAATCTATTCCGCGATGTGGAGCCGCCAGAGGCAGGTCGACGCCGCGCAGGAATTGTTGCGGCAAGCGGGCCGCGAGGACAATCTCGGCGCTCCCGACGGTTTCGCGGCTCAGCCCGCGTCGTGACATCCGCGGCGATTGGCGCCATGAGTGCGCGGCCTGTCTTAAGAGCGCTCAATGAGCATCGTCAAATCGTTGCGCGGCCAGCTCGCGCCGATCCATCCTGAAGGTTATATGTTCGTGGCCGCCTTCGCGGTCGCGACGCTGATTCTGTGGTGGCTATGGTCCCCGCTCGGCTGGCTCGCTCTCGTCATCACGCTTTGGTGTGCGTATTTCTTTCGCGATCCCGCGCGCGTAACGCCGGTTCGGAGCGACCTGGTGATTGCGCCCGCTGACGGCGTCGTCAGCTTCGCCGGCTTCGCCGCGCCTCCACCCGAGCTTGGCCTTGGCATGGCGCCGTTGCAGCGGGTCTCGATCTTCATGTCGGTTTTCGATTGCCACGTGAATCGCGCCCCGGTTCAAGGCCGCGTCGCCCAGATCGTTTATCATCCCGGGCTGTTTCTCAGCGCCGATCTCGACAAGGCGAGCGAGAACAACGAGCGCAACAGCCTTGTCATCGACACGCCGTCGGGACGATTCGGCGTGGTGCAGATTGCAGGCCTGGTCGCCCGGCGGATCGTGTGCTTCACACATGAGGGCGCGCTGGTCGGCGCGGGCGAACGCATCGGCCTCATCCGCTTCGGCTCCCGCGTCGACGTCTACCTGCCGCCGGGGGCGCAGATCGTGGTGGGGGTCAGTTCGCGCGCCATCGCAGGCGAGACGGTGATCGCGCAGGTCGCGGCCGAGGTCGAGCCGCCACCTTTTGAACGGAGCTGAGGCGTGAACGAGGCCGGCCCTCCGGCCCGGGCGCCGATCGCCGATTCCACGTCGCCGCGTCGCGGTCTCCGGGCCGTTCCCCTCAGGCTCTTGATCCCCAACCTCATCACGCTGTTCGCGCTCGGCCTTGGGCTGACCGCGATCCGCTTGGCGATGGAAGGGTCGATCGAATGGGCGGTGAGCGCGGTCGCCGCTGCTGCCGTGCTCGACGGCCTCGACGGGCGAATCGCACGCGCTTTGAAGGGCACCTCGCACTTCGGCGCCGAACTCGATTCGCTTGCCGACTTCGTCGACTTCGGCGTAGCCCCGGCCCTGGTGCTATACT
Source organism: Roseiarcus sp. (assembly GCA_036510135.1). Classification (GTDB taxonomy): domain Bacteria; phylum Pseudomonadota; class Alphaproteobacteria; order Rhizobiales; family Beijerinckiaceae; genus Roseiarcus. The sequence continues at coordinate 22,866 of DATCEJ010000188.1, forward strand.
TCGCCGACCTGCATGCGGCCAAAAGCTTCGGCTGGGTTGCGGCGCTCGTGTTCGCTATGGCTTGCGCGCTCCGCCTCGCCCGTTTCAACGTCATGATCGACGAAGATCAACCGGCGTGGCGCAAGATCTTTTTTTTAGGGATGCCGGCGCCCGCGGGCGCGATCGTCGGGCTTCTGCCGATCTACGTTCATTCCGCGTTCGATCTTGGGCCCCCGCTCCCCCAAATCGCCGTGGTCGAGAGCGTGTACGTGCTGGCGGTGGCTCTGTTGATGGCGAGCCGCGTGCCGCACTTCTCCGGCAAAACGATCGGCCGCGTGCCCCGCGAATATGTCTCGGTGGTGCTGGTCGGCGTCGCCGCCGCGCTCCTCATCCTGTTCAACTTTCCCATGCAGGCGCTGGTCGCCGTCACCCTCGCCTATCTTGTCTCGATCCCGTTCGCGGTGCGGCGTTATCGCGCGCTCGACCGCGCCGCGCCGTAGCGGCCCGGTCCCCGCGCGCGGCTCTTGCGCTCAATCTCCGGAGCCTTCATAGGCTGGCGTTGGCGCCGCTCAGCCGCGCCGTGCTATCGGGTTCCGCCCGCGGCTGTAGTTCTGTTCGTTCCGAGGATCGGCGCTCGCATGTTGACGCAAAAACTTTGTTCCTCGACGAAAGCGGGCGGCCGCGTCTTTCGAGCCGCTTGCGTTGTCGCCGCGGCGGTAGCGCTCGCGGCTTGCAACGGCTCGAAGAACGCCTATGCGCCTCCGCCGCCGCCAAAGGTGGCGGTCGCACAGCCGTTGCAGAAGCCGGTGACGCTCTATCTCAACCTGACCGGCAACACGTCGCCCTTCAATTCGGTTGATCTCGTCGCTCGCGTGCAGGGCTTTCTTACGGACATCGACTATACCGATGGCGCCGCAGTCAAGGCAGGCGACAAGCTGTTTGGCATCGAGCGCGACCAATACCAGGCTCAACTTGACCAAGCGAAAGCGACTCTTGCGTCCAATCAGGCGACGCTCGCTTTCAACCAGGCCGAATACCAGCGTCAGGCAACGTTGGGAAAGCAGGATTTCGCCAGCCAGGCCACGGTGCAGGAATGGAAGTCGAAAGAGGATGAAGCGGCCGCGCAAGTCCTGAACGCCAAGGCCGCCATCGAGACAGCCCAGATCAATTTGAACTATACGACGGTGACCGCGCCTTTCGATGGCGTCGTCACCAGGCACCTTGTCGACTTGGGAGCGCTTGTGGGGGTCGGGTCGCCGACCAAGCTCTCGACGATTATCCAGCTCGATCCGCTCTACGTTTATTTCACGATAAGCGAGCCCCAGATCCTTCGGATCAAAGTGAATAACGCCAAGGCGGGCATCGAATTTCGGACGACGGATCTCTCCACCATCCCAGTCGAGATCGGACTCCAGGGTGAGGAGGGCTTTCCGCACCTGGGTCACATGGACTACGCGGCGCCCCAGGTCGACGCCTCGACCGGCACCCTCGAAGTCCGCGCGATCTTCGACAACAAAGCCCGCGGGCTCCTGCCCGGTCTGTTCGTCCGCGTCCGGACGCCTGTCGAGAAACTGGAGAAGGCGATCCTCGTGCCGGATGTGGCGCTCGGGACGAGCCAGGAGGGCCGATATCTGCTGGTGGTTGGGCAGGACAATGTCGTCCAACGCAAAATCGTCAAGACGGGCGACCGGGAGGGCGCCTACCGGATCATTGAGTCCGGGATCGAACCCAGCGACTGGGTTGTGACGGAAGGCGTCCAGCGCGCGCTCCCCGGCGCCAAGGTCACACCACAGCAGACGAAGCTTAGCGAAGCCGCCGCCGATCAGGACAGCGCCCCCGCCATGGCGCCCGAACCCGCGAAGCCGGCCGCAACGGAGCCCCCGAAGCCGGCCGCAACGGAGCCCCCGAAGCCCGCCGCGACGGCTCCCGCGAAGTGACGGCGGGAGATAAACGCCCATGATCTCCCGCTTTTTCATCGACCGGCCGGTTCTCGCCAATGTGCTGGCGCTGTTCTTCGTCGTTATCGGGCTGGTCGCGCTCGTCAACCTGCCGACGTCGCAATATCCGAACGTCGTCCCGCCGACCGTGCAGGTGACGACGCGCTATCCCGGCGCCAGCGCCTCCACGCTCGTCAACACCGTCGGGCTGCCGATCGAGCAGAACGTCAACGGCGTTGAGAACATGCTCTACATGCAATCGACGAGCGCAAGCGACGGCACCTACAATCTCACCGTCACTTTCGCCATCGGCACGAGCGCCGACGAGGACGAGATCCTGGTACAAAATCGAGTTTCGGCGGCGCTCGCTTCCCTGCCTGCCGAGGTGCAGCTCCAGGGCGTGACGACGAAAAAGCAATCGACGTCGATTCTCGAATTCGTCGGGCTCGTGTCGCCCGATAGCCGCTTCGACAGCCTGTTCCTGTCGAACTACGCGGTCATCAATGTCGTGAACGAACTCGAGCGCCTCAACGGAGTGGGCGACGTATCTGTGCTTGGCGCCGGCCAATACGCCATGCGCGTTTGGCTTGACCCGAATCTCATGCAAGCGCGTGGGCTAACGCCGCAGGACGTCATCTCCATTATCCAGCAGCAGAGCCAGGAAGTCGCAGCCGGTCAGATTGGCTCGCCGCCAGCGGTGAAGGGCCAAAACTTCCAGTACACTTTGAACCTCAACGGACGGATCAACGACGCGCCGGATTTCGAGAACCTTATCGTCAAGGTCGAGCCCGGCGCCGGAGGTCGGATCACGCGAATCCGCGACGTCGGGCATGTCGACCTCGGCGCCCAGACCTACAGCGAAGCGTTCAATCTCGACGGCAAGCCAGCAGCTGGCATCGCCATTTCGCTCCTGCCCGAGGCAAACGCGGTCGCCGTCTCCAACGCAGTCCACAACAAGATGGAGGAGCTCAAGAAGAGCTTCCCCAAGGGACTCCAATATGTCGTCCCCTATGACACGACGAAATTCGTCAAGGCCGCGATCAGCGAAGTGTGGCGTACGCTGATCGAGGCGGGCATACTGGTGCTCATTGTCATCCTCATCTTCCTGCAGGACTGGCGAGCGATGCTGGTGCCCGCCACGACGGTGCCGGTGACGATTATCGGCGCCTTCGCCGCGATGGCGGCGCTCGGCTTCTCTATCAATCTGCCAACGCTATTCGCCATCATCTTGGTCATCGGCATCGTCGTCGACGACGCGATCGTCATCGTCGAGGGTGTCTCGCGCTATGTCGAGGAGGGCATGCCCGGGCGCGAGGCGGCAATAAAAGCAATGGAGGACCTGACCGGCCCGGTCAT
>DATCEJ010000189.1:0-14992 GCA_036510135.1 Roseiarcus sp.
GCCGATAGCATGGCGCCAGACAAGCCTTGGAGGATGAGATCCTGTCCGGGCCGGTCGACATAGGGACCGCTCTCGCCGTATCCGGACATGGACACGTAGACGAGCTGAGGATTGACGACGGCGAGCGATTCGTAGTCGACGCCGAGCCGCGCTGCGACGCCGGGCCGGTAGTTTTGCAAGAAGACGTCGGCGGTGCGCACGAGATCGAGAATCGCTGTCTTACCTTCAGCACGCTTGAGGTCGACCGCCAGCGAGCGCTTGTTGCGATTGAGCGAGAGGAAGGAAACGTTGATTTTGTTGCCGCGGGCGCCGCCCGCCGCGACGTGCCGTTGCCATTCGCCGGCGACAGGCTCGACTTTGATAACGTCCGCTCCAAGATCGCCAAGTCGCTGCGCCGCGAACGGCCCCGCCATGGCGATCGTGCAGTCCAGGACACGGTAGCCGCTGAGAACGCCCATAACCGACCTCTCCTCCTCGCGAAACCTTGGGCGTGCCGTGCCCTCGGCGCGCGAATATTCCCGCGTGTGCGATGCGGCGACATTGCCGCTTGATCGTCGGCCAATATCATATATGATCGCGTCCGGGAGGAACAGTGTTGGACGAGAGATTGCAGCGCGCAGCGGAAGCGGTGAAGTCGGTCGGCTGCGACTGGGCGATCCTCACCAATTTCGACTCGATCTGCTACGCGCTCGGGCACGTACCTTCTATCGAGACGGCGATTTCGCCTTTTGCAGGCGGCCCGACGACCGCTTTCGTCCGCGCAGACGGCGTTTGCGGCCTCATAGCGCCCAACGTCGAATCCGCGGCGGCGCAGGCGAGCCGCGCGGACGAGAAAATCATCTATGAAGGCTTTGCCTACGATCATCGTGCGGATATCGTCGGGAACTACACGGCCGCCATAGAGCAGATGAAGGCGCGGCTTGGGATCGGCGGCGTTTTCGGCGCGGAGCCGGAGACTTTGCCGGCTAGGCTCGCGGCAAGCCTCGGCGCAGACCAGACTGTCGATATCACCGAGCCCCTGCGTCGCGCGCGCTCCACAAAGACGGCCGAAGAGAAGGAACTGATGGAGCGCGCGGCGACGGCCGCGGCGAGGGGCCAACAGGCGTTTTACGAATGGGCCCGTCCTGGCCGGACGGAACTCGACGTTTTCGCGCAGATTCGCGCTGCGATGGAGAATTTCGCGGGAGAAAGGATGGCGGTCGCAGGCGACTTCCTTTCAGGCAAGGAGCGCACCGCAGGCGGTGTGGGCTGGCCGATCAGCCGCGTGATCAACCTCAACGATCCCCTGATTTCCGATCTCGCGCCGCGTGTTTCGGGGTACTGGGGCGATTCTTGCGCGTCGTCGGTTCTGGGGACGCCTCAGGACGGTTATCTCAAGCTGTTCAACACCGCGAAACGCGCGCTCGACCGCGCGCTCGAAATCATGCGTCCTGGAGTGCTCGCGGCCGATCTTGACGCCGAGCTTCGTCGTTCTGTTGGCACAGCCGGCTATTCCTATCCGCATCATTCCGGCCACTCGATCGGCGCTTCGGTCCACGAATGGCCGCGCCTCACGCCTTATGAGCGGGCGCCTCTTCAGGAGGGCATGTTCATCATGGTCGAGCCCGCCGCCTACGATCCGGACATTGGCGGAGTTCGGCTGGAATGGATGATCGAAATCACCGCGACCGGCTGCCGCCCGGCCGCTCCCTTTGAACATTACGCGAGCATCGCCGCCTGAGAGCTCCGAAGGTCTTTGAACTCGAGCGTCGGCTACGCCGGCGGAAAGGGAGGAAAATATGCGAATGAGGAAAACAGCATTAGCAGCCGCCGCGGTGGTCTCCGCAGCTTTTCTTGCGATGGGCGCCCGCGCCGATGAAAAGTCCGTTGTGAGCCTTGACGGGCTCAAGCTCGCGACGCCGACTGCCGAGCAGAAGGAGGCCCTCAACCAGCTTCCCGAAGCGCTTCGACCTTACTACGCCGGCTATTGGCTGCTCGCGAAGATCGGCCCGGACCCATATGCGAACTGGACGCCGCCGAAAGCGCCGTGGAAGTTCTGCTACAACGATTCCTATCAAGGCAACGCTTGGCGCCAAAACGCGCTCGACAAATACAAGGCGCTTGTCGAGGAGTACAAGAAGAAGGGGTTGGCGTCGGGCGATCTCGTCGTTACGAATTCGAACAACGACATCAACGTCCAGCTGTCGCAGCTCAACAATCTCGTGCGCGAAGGCTGCAATGTCATTCTCTCCATTCCCTCGTCGCCGACAGGTCTCTGCAGCGGCATCAAGGACGCTCACGACAAAGGCGTTCTTGTCGTTACGGTGGAATCGCCGGTCCTTTGCCCCGAAGCGGTCAATGTGGGCTTTAACGAATATTTCGTCGCCGCGAAGACCGCCAAATGGGTGGCCGATTCTCTTGGGGACAAAGGGACTGTCTTCCTCATCAACGGCATCCCGGGCCTTGCCCCCACCGCGGCTCGCCATCAGGCAGCGCTCGACGTTCTCGGCAACTATCCGAACATCAAGGTGATCGGCGAGGTCGAGGGTCAGTGGACGCCCTCGGTCACCAAGACAAACACCCTGAAGTTCCTCGCCACCCATCCGCAGCAGGTGGATGGGGTGGTCGACAGCGGTCTCGGCGCCGTCGCCGCGTGGCAAGCATTTGAACAGTCGGGCCGTCCCCTGCCCAAGATTAACGGTTTTGTTGGTGAATGCTCGTATCTCGCCTATGTGAAGGAGAAGGGCATCCCAGTCTATTCGACGTCACAAGGCGGCGCCGCTGCGGTGTGGACCGGATTCGACGTTGCGACGCGGATGCTGAACGGCGAAAAGCCGGTCGTCAGCACGTTGCTGATGCCGTTGCCGGAGATCACCCCGGCGAATTTCGACAAATGGTACAAGCCGGACATGACGGTACAGTCGACCTGTTTTGCCGAATCACCGGACGGTCGCCGCGTTTCACCCGAATTTCTGGACCAGTACTTCAAGAAGAGCTGAGCGTCAGCTCCGTCAACGTTCAGCCGCCTTTGGCGGCGGCTGAACTCAATGCGGGTTGCAAAAGACGGTGTCGAGAAGCGCGCTTATCGCTTACGCGATGGTGCCCGTGCTGTTCGTAATCAGCATGGTGATGATTCCCGGATTCGGCTCGCCGCTAAGCGTCATCTCGCTGCTCGTCATCGGCAGCCTCCTCGGCATCGCCAGCATCGGGCAGACCCTGACGATCCTCCTTGGCGGCATCGATCTTTCAATCCCCGCCGTCATCGGACTCGCCAATGTGCTCACGGTTCGCTGGTACGGCGATGGCCTTCCCTTCCCGTTGGTTGTTCTTTGCGTCGTGGCCATCGCAATGGCGATCGGGGCCGTGAACGGCATCCTGTCTCGCGTTCTGGGCGCCCATCCGCTGCTGATCACGCTCGCGGCGAGCTTCATGATCCTGGGCGGAGTGTTGGTCTACACAGAAGGGCGAACGATTGGCACGGTGCCGGATTATTTGCTTCAGGCGGTCTCGCCCGCCGGCCGCACCGGACCCGTTCCATTGCCGCTGATCGTAATTGTCTGGTTCCTGATGTCGCTTCTCGTGGTCGCCGTCGAACAATTCTCCGTCCCGGGTCGTCTCCTCTTCGCGACTGGAGCCAGCGAACGCGCCGCGCGCCTCGCGCTCGCCCCGGTGACCGTCATCTGGGCGGCAGCTTTTGCTGCAAGCTCCGCCTGCGCGGCGATCGCCGGAATTCTCCTCGCTGGATTCAGCGGCGGCGCAGATGCGAGCGTCGGCCAGCCCTATCTCTTTCAAACGGTCGCGGCGGTCGTCGTTGGTGGAACAGCATTGCTCGGCGGGTCGGGCAGCTATGCGCGCACTTTCGCGGGCGTTCTGCTCATTACAGAGCTCACGACCTTCCTGATCGGTCTCGGCTTCAGCGATCGCATCCAGCAAGTCATGCTCGGCCTCCTCATTATCCTCTTGGTCGCCATATACGGCCGCGAACCGCATGTCCGAACTCAGATCTGAACGGCGTGGAGCCGCGATGGCCAACGTGAGGACAGAGGCTGCTCAGATCCACGATCTGGATTGCAGTGCGGCGCGTTCGCTTCTGCGCGTCGCAGATCTACGTAAATCCTATGGGGCGACGCAGGCGCTCCGCTCATGCAACATCGACATTGCGCCGGGCGAGATTCGCGCACTCCTCGGCGAAAACGGTTCCGGCAAGAGCACGCTCGTCAAGATTCTGAGTGGCGTGGTGCGCCCGGATGCGGGTTCCGTCGAGCTTTCCGGGAACCTGCTCTCGGTGCATTCCCCGCGCGAGGCGCAGGCGCGCGGGATCGTCACGGTTTTCCAGGAGACTTTGGTCGCGCCGGAACTGTCCGTGCTCGACAATGTCTTCCTCGGCAGCGATCGTACATTCCGCTGGGGGCGGCCGCACGCCGAGCAGCGACGCCTCGCGCGCGAAGCCCTCGATGCGCTGGGCGCGAGCTCGATTCAGCTCGACACCCCTGTGGGCGTGCTGCCGCTGCATCGCCGGCAGCTTGTGACGCTGGCGCGCGCAATGGCGCGACCGTGGCGACTGCTGATCCTCGACGAAGCGACGTCCGCTCTGGATGTGGAAAGCCGCGACGCCTTATTCCGCTTTCTCAAGCTGGATCGTCCTGCGGGATCCGCTGTTCTCTTCATTTCGCACCGTATGGACGAGATCGCGGCGCTGGCCCACTCCGTCACCGTGCTGCGATCGGGCGAGACGACCGCGACGCTCGCCGCCGCCGACGCTTCGGCCGACCGGTTGATCGCCATGATTTCCCAATCTCACGACGCCGGACACGCGCCGTCTGCAAAAACCTCGTCCGTTCATCGGACAGGCGGCTCCGAGCCGCATTTGCGCGCGCAAGGCGTCGTCCTACGATCAGGCGCGCGGCCGATCGACCTTGAAGCGAGGTCAGGCGAGATCCTCGGTTTCAGCGGGCTCGATGGACACGGCCAAGCCGATTTTCTCGCGACGCTCGCGGGGCTGAACAAGGCGGAAGCCGGAACGGTCGAGACCTTACGCGACGGAGCGTGGCGCCCGATCGCCACGCTCCGGGAAGCCGTGCGAAGCGGTGTCTGCTATGTGCCGAGGGACCGCAAAACCGAGGGTCTGTTCCTCGGCCTGTCCGTGCTCGACAATTACGGTTTACCGACGCTTTGGCGGGAGGCGCGCCTCTCCTTCATTAATCGCGCCGCACTCCGCCGCCGCGCCAAGCGCGACCTTGCAATGTTTCACACGCGATATTCGAGCCTTTCCGGACCCATCGCGCGACTCTCGGGCGGCAATCAGCAGAAAGTGCTGCTCGCGCGTTGGCTCGCCACCGACCCTGCAGTGATGATTCTGGACGATCCGCTGCGCGGGGTCGACGCGGCGACCAAGCGGGAGATCTACGACGTCTTTCGCGATCTTGCGGGACGCGGCGTCACCCTCCTCCTGCTCTCGACCGAAATCGAGGAACTGATAACCTGCTGTGATCGCGTGGCGGTGTTCCGCGAATCCGAGGTGAGCGCCGTGCTCGAAGGCGCGGCGTTGACGCGCGAAGCGATTGTCGCGGCGATGTTTGGCCAGGATCGTCAGGGCGCCCGCGAAGGCGCGACGGAGGCGCCCCAATGAACTGGCGCGCGCGAGTCCAACGCCGATTTGCCTACGCGTGGCCGGCGATCGCTTTCGCGGTCGCGCTGCTAGCAATGAACGTCGCGATCGACCGCAGCTTTCTCGACTCGTCCAACTGGCCCTCGATCCTCACAGTGGCCATGCCTTTCATTCTCGTCTCCATGGCTGCCGCGCCCGCCATCATCTCGGGGGGCGTCGATCTCTCGATCGGGCCAGCCGCCGGCATCGTCAACGCCGTGCTGATTGCCTGGCTTGCTCCTGCTGGTTGGACCTCGCCGCTCGCGATCATTGCTGCGACGCTCGCCATTGGGCTTGCCATCGGCTTCGCAAATGGTGTTGTGGTCGCATGGCTGCGGGTGCCTTCGATTATCGCGACGCTCGGCTCCTATCTCGTCCTCTCAGGCTTAACGCTCGAAATCCTGCCGATGTCAGGCGGTCGGGCGCCCGACTGGATGATCGCGCTCGGCGGCCGGATCGGTGTTTTCCCGCTGCCGCTTGTAATGCCCGCCGCGGTCTTTCTCGCCTGGGCGCCGATTCGCGCCTCGGCCTTTGGCCGCAATCTTCTGGCGTCGGGCGGTGAGCCGCGCGCAGCCTTCGCGAGCGGGATCGACATCGCGCTCATGCGGGTTATCGCGTTCATTGCTTCGAGCCTCATCGCAGCCGTCACCGGCTTCGCCTTCACTGTCTCTCTTGGTTCCGGCGATCCGACCGCCGCGACCCCGTACACGCTCATCGGAATCGCGGGCGCCGTGTTGGGCGGAATCAGTCTGTCGGGCGGTCGTGGCGGGCTTCTCGGGGCGGCCGCAGGCGGCGCGGTGCTGTTCCTCGTGCAGAATCTCCTGAGCCTGGCGCATGTCTCAGCGTTCTACGCCCAGATCGCATATGGGGTGATCCTGCTCGTGGCGCTTGCCCTCAACGGCCTCGCTGAGAACGCACGGCATCGCCGCGACCATCTCGCCAGTCTTCGACTCTCAGAGAAGGCAGCGAGGTGAGCGACGCGATGACGAGGCGACTTTTGATCGTGGCGATGATCATATATGATCACCAGGAATGCGACGGATGAGCGACTCGAAGGAAATCCACGGATGATCATGAGCAACGATGGCCCAGAAAGCGGGCCGCTCGCGGGCTTGCGTATCATTGACATGACACTCGCCATGGCGGGCCCGCTTTCGACTCAGCGGCTCGCTGACATGGGCGCGGAGGTTATCAAGATCGAAGGGCCAACTCGCCCGGACTTCACCCGCACCGCCGTGATGGCCGACGTCATGCTGGGCGGTGAGACGACGCCCTATTTGACCCTGAACCGCAACAAGAAGTCGATTGCGCTCGACCTCAAGTCGGCCGAGGGACGCGCGGTGTTGCTGAGATTGGCGCAAACCGCCGATGCGCTGGTGCAAAACTTCCGACCAGGCGTGGCCGAGAGGCTCGGAGTCGGCTACGCGGACCTCAAAGCGCTGCGGCCGGAGCTCGTCTATGTCTCAATTTCCGGTTATGGCGACGAGGGTCCGATGATCGAGCGGCCAGGTCAGGATCTCCTGGTCCAGGCGTTCTCCGGTCTGACATGGAACGCTGGAACAATCGACGGGCCGCCGCATCCTTCGCCCGTTTACATGGTCGACGTCATGGCCTCGCATCTCGCGAGCGAAGCTGTCCTCGCCGGCATCATTCAGCGTCAGCGGTCGGGTCGAGGCGCTGACGTCAAGGTCTCGTTGCTCGGCGCTGCGCTCGAAGTGCAGATACAGGAGCTGTCGACCTACCTCACCACGGGACGTGAGGCGCCGCGCGGCGCCCATCCTTATGCGTCGACTTGGATGGAGCCGCCCTACGGCGTCTACCGCACCACGGATGGATGGCTTGCCATCGCCCAATCCAGCCTCTCGGCTGTCGCCAAAGTCTTGAAGTCGTCGACTCTGGCACATCTCGCCGAGGAGAAACCTTCGGACAGCGATGATCGCGACGGAATCAATCGGTGGCGCGATCGCATCTATCCGGTCGTCGCGGAAGCCCTCGTTAAGTGGAAAACGGAAGACGCGGTCACGGCATTCTTCGCTGCCGGCGTATGGTCGGGACCGGTCAACGACTATGACGCGCTCAGGCGCAACCCGCAGTTCGACTCCTATTTCGTGACCTACGAGCATCCGCGCGCGGGCGCTGTGACCACAACCGCGCCGTCGATCCGCTTCTCAGGTCAGTCCGGTCTTCCGATTCGCGGTGCGCCGGCATTAGGCGAGCACACGGCCGAAATCCTAAAAAGTCTGGGCTACACCGACACGGAGACCGAGGCGCTCTACTCGACCGGAGCGGCGGCATGATCGATGAGATTCTGATCGAGAAGACCGGCGCGGTCGCCGAACTCGTGCTCAATCGCCCTGCGAAACACAATGCGATTACGCCGGCGATGTCGACTGCGATTCGCGAGGCGCTCACATCATTGGAATCGGACCGTGAGGTCCGCTGCGTGCTGGTGCGCGGAGCGGGGGAACGAGCGTTCTGCGCCGGGACGGACCTTCATTCGCTCGACGACTTCGCCGACGCATGGTCTTGGCGCAATGCGATCAACTATGCGCTCGAATTCAACGCGTTTCGTAAGCCGCTCGTCGCGGCGGTGAAGGGTTGGGCTTTCGGAGGCGGCTTCGAAATCGCTCTGAACTGTGACATTCGCATCGCTTCGAAGACAGCGAAATTTGCCGCCCCCGAGGTCAAGCACGGTTGGCTCGGCGCCGGCGGTTTTTCGCAGCGGCTGACACGTCTTGTGGGCTACGGACAGGCGAGCCGCATACTCCTGACCGGAGAGCCTATCGATGCTCTCGAGGCCTATCGGATCGGCGTTGTCGAGTTTCTTGTCGAGGAGGGCGCAGAGCTTGCCGAGGGGCGCAGGCTCGCCGCGACGATCGGCGCACACTCGGAAATCGCCACCGTCACCAACAAAGCGGGCGTGCGGGCGGCGATGGAGGGCGGCCTGACCAATGGCCTCGCAATGGAACGCGAGCTTATGTGCCTTTCCTTCGCGCTCGGCTCGCAACGCTCCGGTCCTCAAGCCTTCGCCGATCGTGAGCGAAAGTGACCCCTGCCGGACCGCCGCCTACGCGCGACGGGGCGGAAGATCCAAGTTGAAAGCGCTCAAAGCCGCTCGCGATGTGTTTGCTGACCGCCATTCGCGCCGCAGCTGCGTCGCGCGCTTCAAGCGCGCCAATGATATCCTCGTGTTCGCGCACGAATCGCTGCACATCGCCTGGCCCGCGGCCGTAGGTCGGACGAGTAATCTGTTGGTGGTAACCGAGCCGGCGATAGGCCTCGGAAAGTGGCGGGTTGTCCGCGAGTGCGACCAGTTCGACGTGAAAGCGTTCGTTCAGCGTGACGAAGTCGCGGAACGCCTGGAACGTCGTGCCATAAGATCCAGAGGCGATCAGGCGATTGACGGCCTTGAGATGATCAAGCGCTCCGCAGTCGCAGTGTTCGACCGCGAGCGCCGCGGCGCCCGTTTCGATTACGAGCCGCGCCTCGAAGAGCTGGCGAAGCTGGTCGTGTGTTGGGCGCATAGCGACGCGATAACCCTTGTTGCGCTCGAAGGTGACAAGGCCCTCGGCGTGAAGACGCGCCAAGGCTTCGCGCACCGGAATCAGGCTCGTGCCCAAAATCTTCGCGAATTGATCGATGACGATGCGCTCGCCGTCGGCGAGCCCGCCATCGGTGATCAACCGATGCAGTTCGTCGTGGGCGAGATCGACAAGGCTTCCGAACGCGGCCGGAGGAATCGGCTTCGATTGGTCGCGGAGAGGCAAGCCTAGCGCTCCTAAGAAACACTGAAGTCTAGCGAAAGGGTGGGCATATGGCCAGTCAGAACCTGAAGGGACTCGCCTGGGGCCATCGCCGGGCGACCGGACCGCTCGAGCCGCTGACCGCCGCCTTTCGCCGTGAGCATCCGGACGTCTCAATCGAATGGACCGTGAGACCGCTGTCCGATTTCGAGCATCAACCGATCGCCACCATCGCGGATCGTTTCGATCTCATGATCATCGACCACCCATTTTGTGGCGACATCGCAGCCTCGGGCGCGTGCTTCCCGCTCGAAGAGGCCATTTCCGAACTCAGCTCGGACGCGGACCATCTCTACGTTGGTCCCTCGCTTGCGAGCTATCGTTTCGCCGGTCACGTGTGGGCCGCGCCTGTCGACGCCGCAACCCCGCACGCGGCCTTTCGCCCCGACCTGTTGGCAAAAGCAGGCGAACCCCTCCCGACGAACTGGGAGGAGACTGTTCAACTCGGCAAGCGGCTCCGCGACGCCGGACTTTGGATCGCGACGCCGGTCGTTTCGCCGCACGCCTTCGCGACCGTCGCGAGCCTGATGGCGAATCTTGGATCTCCGATCGAGACCGATCCGGAGCAGCTGTTTGCGTTCGATCGCGATGCGATGGCCGCGGCGCTCGATGCGCTTGACGCAGTTCTCGCCTACTCTCCGCCCGAGACGCTCGACTGGAACGCCATCAGTCTTTCCGAGGCTATGGTCGCGCGTGACGATATCGTGTTCACCCCGTCGATCTATGGCTACGCGACCTATGCGGAAGCCGATATGCGAGCGCCGCTGCGTTTCTCGAACTTCTGCGGCGTAGCCTCGCCGTTTCCCGCAGGCTCCATGCTCGGGGGAACCGGGCTTGCTGTGTCCGCCGCGACCAAGCACAAAGAGATGGCAATCGCGTTCACGCGGTTCTGTCTCTCCGCGTCGGCGCAGGCGCGCATCATCCCGGATCACCACGGGCAGCCGGCTCTCGTCAGCGCATGGGAGACCGCCCGGAACGACGAACGTTTCGGCAAATTCTTCTCGGGCGTACGAGAGTCGATCGAGACGGCGTGGATCCGACCACGGCGACGTCACTATATCCGTTTCCAGGCCGAGGCGGGCCAGCTGGTGGAGAGTTACTGCCGGCGTTCGCGGGACAAACGCTCCACGATTGAGGCGATAGCTCAAGCTGGGGAAACGATCTTCGGGGCCGACCACAAACGCTAGCTGTTTGGTCCCGGGCTTTGATGGAGCATTCTTGTCGAGCGATTCGAAGGATGCGCTATTGGCCAGGTTCTCATGGGTGCGCCACAACGACAACGGCAGTCCGTCGGGCGCCTGAGGACGCTTGCCAGGCGACATGGGATCCATCAGACGGGTCGCCAGGTGGAAGAAGCGAACGTCGGTCTGCGGCCTACTGACTGGCCCCAAGGACGCTGGATCAACGGTTCTCACTGTCTAGGAAGAGGCGGTGATCGTCGCTTTCCGCAGGCATACGCTTTTGCCGCTCGACGACTGCCTCTGCGCGCTTCAGCCGGCTATTCCGCATCTGACGCGCTCGTCATTGCACCGCTGCTTGCAGCGTCACGGAATCTCGAGGCGGCCCCAGGTTGAAGAGGAGGCGTCCCAGACGCGTAAGTTCAAGGCCTAACTTCGCCAGAAGGCTGAAGATCCTCAAAGGCCTCACCCCTCACGGGTTCGTCTGCAAAGCATGGACCTCCGCAGCCCGAACGGTTCAAACTCAGCCCGCTCACAAAATGCCCGGATGCGATCGCTCGCATGACTTCCGCCAAACCGCCGCGGAGAAGAACGATCGCTTCATCCCGGGAGGGTCGGCGGATCGACGAGTCCTCCGCCGCAGCCGCTCGACCCATGAAGCGCGCCCCGAGCGAAACTCCCGCAAACAACCTTCGATCTCACGGTCGGATTTGCCTTCGGGGTCAGCAAGCCATGCCTGCCACTCGTCGATCTGCATCAATGCCCTGAAGCCGGCCGATCCGGACAGGCCGTTCGTTGTCTGGGGCGAGCCGTTCAAGCCTACCGAGCGCTATGACATTTGGGACACTGAGCTTTCGAACTTCGGCATGCGTGTCACCGAAACCGGCAAGATCTCTTTCAACGTCATGCGCCGAATTGGCCCCAAAGGCGCACCGGTTCGGCGGGTCGTCGCCGAGCATCGGTGCAGTGCCGAATACACGGAAGGGCTTCTCACCCAGGCGCGCGAGGACGCGCGAAAGATCATCCGCGACATGGCGCAGGGGATTGACCCAAAGGCTAAAGCCGAACGTGAGCGGGAAGCTGCGCAAGCGGCGGAGGCAACGCGTGCAGCAAATTCATTCGAGGCGGTCGCCGAGGATTTCATCAAGCGTCATGTGCTAGCGACGGAAAAGGGACGGCCCAAACTCAAGTCGGGTGCGGAGGTCGCGGCGACGATCCGCCGAGAGATCATTCCGAAGTGGCGAGGCCGGCTCATAACCGACATTGCTCGGCGGGACGTCGTCAAACTGCTCGAGGACGTGGTCGACGATGGGCGCGCTTCGGTCGCGCACCATCTCCTTGCCTACCTATCGAAGCTCTTCAATTGGGCGATCGCGCGCGACGCCTATGGGCTTCAATCATCCCCCATCATCCGCGGGATGGGCAAGGATAGCATCGGCGCAAAGAAACCGCGCCAGCGCGTGCTTAGCACCGCCGAGATAGCCGAGGTCTGGCGCTCAAGCGCCACCCTGCCCTCTCCGCTCGATGCGTTCGTTCGAATGCTTCTTGTGACAGGTCAGCGGCTTCGCGAGGTGGCCAACGCCAAATGGTCGGAGTTCAATCTCGACGAGAAACTTTGGACGGTTCCGGCGCTCCGAATGAAAGGCGACGCCGCGCATGAGGTTCCGCTCTCCCCCCTCGCGATCGAGACCATCGAGTCGCTCGCAAAGCCGAAGGACCGAAAGCCTACCGCATTCGTCTTCTCGACGACGGGGGGCAAGGCGCCGATCTCGGGCTTTTCAAAGGCCAAGGTCTCGCTGGATCGCCTCATCAATGAAACGCGCAAGGAGACTGATCCCGAAGCCGAGCCAATCGAGTCGTTCGTGTTCCACGATCTCCGGCGGACCATGAGGACCGCGCTGTCAGGCTTGCCCATTCCCGATCTCGTCGCAGAGCTTGTCATCGCGCACGCCAAGCCTGGCTTGCACAAGGTCTACGACCAGCACGCCTATCGAGACGAGAAGCGGAGAGTGTTCGATTTGTGGGCCGATAAGCTCTCGTCGATCGTCAAGCCTGGGGGTCAAAACAAAATCATCGAACTCGCGACGGCGAGAGCTTGGCGATGACTATGGCGCCTGATGCGGTGCGTGACGTGAACGCGTTCTTTTTTGGAGGCGAGCACCACATCGCGGTTCGACTGCTCGCGGACACGCGCATGGAACAGGTCTGGAAAACGCTCAGGAAGGAAGGCAGCGATCGCGAGCTCGCTAACTCGAAAGAGTTCAAGGATCGCCTCAATTCGTTGCCTGACAATTATCGAATGGAAACCTGGGGCGCATCGGCTCCATCGGCGCTGGCCGATCGGGTGTGCGCCTCATTTTTCCTCGCTGCCTCGATCATATTCGGTGTTGGAAACCGCACGGTCAAAAAATACGACATCGAGCAAGAAGCTAAGCGGTGGCGGGCGGGAGCAGCCCTTTGCCGCGAGGCCCTTTCGAACCCGCATCGGGCTACAGTTGATCCAGATCTTACCGCGGCGCCGCTCCTCAGACGGCGGGCCATCAATGCTCCGCCGCTTGCGGAACTCGTATTCAAATCGCACGCGAGCGCTGCTTTCGTCGAAGCAGTAGGCCCAAGACCGGGCGAGGGAGCTGTTGGCGCCTTCGCTTTCCGGCGCGCTAAGGGCCTTTGTGAGAGGGTTCTTGCCGCAGCCGGGATTCCCGTAACCTGGATCACGCCGCCGACTTGGAAGCGGATCGTCGGCATTCCTCCAGGAAAAGAGGGAGCAAAGGACGCCGCTCGCTCCGAAGCGATTCGCTGCTGGCCTGACAAGGCCGCCTGGTTCGCGCGCGTCAAAGATCACGGACGCGCGGAATCCTGTCTCATCGGCTGGGCCGGTCTGCAGCGGGAGGCGCGCAATGGCTGACGCGAATCCATTGCAGACTGCGATGCTGCAAGGCGCCGCTCTGGCGCTGCGCAGGCGGGCTAAGCGGCAAGCGAAGATCGCCAAAGAAGGAACGACTATAGGCGAGCGCGGCGTGGTCTTCCGGACGGGTGAGGGGTCTTAGCTGATCGTATTTCCGAAGTTCCGTCTCAGCTCGCAGCCGAGTTCGAGGGGACCGCGCCATGAACGTGCGCGCGCCGACTCCCGAACTCGCGAAGCATTTGAGAGCGGGCGCGGTGGACACGGCGCTTGACGCGATCACGACGACGCCACCGACGACACTCGCCGGCATGCGGGCCGTCATTGAGTATCTGGTCGAGTTCGATGGGCATGAGGATTATTTGCCGACGCTGCTGCGATCGTCGATCCTGCGCTCGCCGCTGCTTGCGGGGTGAGCGGTTCTCTCGACCAAAGGGCAGGGGCGGCTTTCGGGCCGCCCTTTTTCAAGCGGCACACCCGGACTCCGCCGTTTCTCACGGCGATTTGATTGGACTGGCGGTGTGGCGCGCGTTGGACTCGACTCCCTAGAGAGGCAAGCCCAATGTCCGAGCTCATCTTGCACAAGAAGGCGAGACAACTATGCTTCGGTGAAGGCAAGGCTTGGAGCCTAAAGGACTTCGAGAACGGCGTGCCCGGAGTGACCATGCTGACGATAGTCGCCGACGAGAAGAAACGGCGCGAGTATCTGGACCGAGCGAAATTGATGCTCAAACGGAATTCGAGGTGAGCGCGTCGAAAGACCGCCGCGTCCCTCTCGAACGAACTACGAATCGAGTTGCTATTACGCCATGGAACGCGGCGGCGCGATACTCGGAACGCCATGAGTAGCTAGCAAGTTCCGGAACTGGGCCACCACCGCCGCCTTGCCATCAACCCGGCCGGGGCGCTCATTTTGGCGCGCGTTGGGGTCTCCCCCTACGGAGCTTTTTTGCATCGAAGGAACAACAGGGAGCCGATCGTGTTGAACGTGAGAGGCGCGCTTACTTTCTTGCCCCCCAGCCCTAAGCGCCCCTCTTCTGCCCCGCCTCCGAGACCCCTAGCTCGCGCGGGGCTTTTTTTTATGCGGCCCGCGCTTGATCCCTTCGCAAAAGGAGCCATCGAGCCGGAACTCGCAGTGATCAAATCGAGTTAACAGGGCGGTCATCCATCAAAGGAGCCTCCTCATGTCCTTGTTGCGCGGAAGTTTACTCATCGCAGCGATCGCCGTCGGCCTCTCGGCCCCGGCGTTCGCGCAACCGAAAGCCGACGCAGGCAGCGGTCCGACGAAAGGCGCCACGTCAACAAACGACGCCGGCAGCGGGCCAACGAAGGGCTAAGCCAGATACCGACACAAACGCGGCCGAGTCCAAGGATTCCACCGAAAACAGCGCCGGCGTCACGCCAGGGCCGAAGTCGACGGGAGGCTCGCAGCCCGTCACGCCGGTAACCCCCGCGCCAAAACAGTAAGAGGCTTAGTGAAGGA
>DATCEJ010000190.1:0-4518 GCA_036510135.1 Roseiarcus sp.
CAATCACATCCAGCCGCGGCCGCGCGTCGGGTCGCCGCGACAAAATCGTCGCGCACCCGGTCCATATCGTCTCGCGTCATGGCCTTCGGGATCAAGCCAGTCGGCAGGTAGGACACGTCCGACGCCGAGATCAGCTCCCAGCCGCCCGTTTCGAGCGGTTGGTCGATGCCTTCCCAGGCGACTTTGGTCGAGCCCTTGCGGCCTGAATGGCCCAACTGAATGCCGGCTTTCGATCCGGCGCCGTGAATGAGATCAACGAGGCGTTTCCACTCGGCCTCTTGCTCATTGCTCCACAGACCAAGACAGCCAGGCGTGATCCGCGCGTCCGGCGAGACGCAGGTCATTTCGGCAAAGACGAGGCCCGCGCCGCCGAGCGCGCGCGCGCCTAAATGGGCGAGGTGGAAATCATCGATGAGGCCATCCGTCGCCGAGTACATCGCCATCGGCGAGACGACAACCCGGTTCTTGAGCGTGAGACCCCGCACGCGATAGGGCGTCAGCATCGGCGGCGGCGCGCGTTCGTTGTCATTGAGTGGAACGCCGGTCTTGCGGGCGAACCAGCGCTCGTAGCCTTCCAGCCAGACCTTGTCGCGCAGCCTTAAATTCTCATGGCTGATCCGTTGCGAGCGCGTCAGCATCGAATAGAAGAACTGCGGCGGCTCGAGAGAGTCCGCGTAGCGCCGGCCGACCACCTCGAACCATTCCATCGCGTTGCGCGCCGCATTCTGGATGCGAGCGACATCGACGCGGCGAATCTCCTCATAGGCTGCGAGCGTCTCCGGGATGTGCTCGACCCCATGGCCTCGCATATCGAACTGGCGCGCGAGCTCAATGGCGTCGTCGAAGGCCAGCTTGGTGCCCGAGCCGATGGCAAAATGAGCCGTATGGGCGGCGTCCCCCATCAGCACGACATGCGACCGGCCGTTGAAGCAGCTCCACTGGCCGCAGATCAGCCGGTTGAAATTGAGCCAGGCCGAACCTCGCAAATGGCGCGCATTGGTCATGAGCTTCGCGCCACCGAGGGTCTCGGCGAAAATTGTCTCGCAGAAGACGATCGAGCCGTCCAGGTCGAGTTCGCCTAGCCCATGCGCCTCGAAGGCGGCCTGGGTGGTTTCGACAATGAAAGTCGATGTGCTTCGGTCGAACTTGTAGATGTGGGCCTGGAACCAGCCGTGCTCCGTCTTGCGGAAGTCGAAGGTGAACGCGTCGAACGCCTTGGCGACGCCGAGCCAGATGTAGCGATTGGGGCGAACGAGAAGATCGGGCCGGAACTGATCGGCGTATCGGTGACGGATCTTCGAATTGAAGCCGTCAGCCGCCACGATGAGGTCGGCGTCCGGGAACTCGAGGTCGGAATCGACATCGTGCTCGAATGCGAGCTCCACGCCAAGCGCCTCGCAACGCCGCTGCAGGATGTTCAGGAGTTGCTTGCGGCCGATGCCGATGAAGCCGTGGCCACTCGTGCGCTGCCGCGACCCCTTGAAGACGAGCTCGATGTCGTCCCAATGGTTGAATGCGTCGGCGATCTCGGCCGCGCTTTCCGGGTCTGCGGCGCGCATCGCGCTCATCATCGCGTCGGAAAAGACGACGCCCCAGCCGAACGTGTCATAGGGCTTGTTCCGTTCGATCACGGTGACGGTGTGCTCTGGCCGGAACTTCTTCATGAGAAGCCCGAAATAGAGGCCGGCCGGGCCGCCGCCGATACAGACGATGCGCATGCTGTCCTCGTCTTTAGCGTTTTATCGCGCCAGCATTTTCGCCAGCATATAGCCAGATGCGGCGCCGGTCCCGGCCCCCGGCCAGGTCCCAGCGCCGCAGAGGTAGAGCCGCGGCGTCGGCGTTGCGTAACGCGAGTAGCCTGCAACCGGCCTGAAGACAAAATTCTGATCGAGATGGTGGCTTCCGGTCAGATTGTCGCCGCCGATCAGACACGGGTTTTCGCGCTCGAGGTCGAGCGGCGACCATATCGAGCGTCCCAGTATTTTGGCGCGCAGCCTCGGCGCATAGGTCTCAAGAATATCGAGCACGCGCTCCGCATAGGGCTCCTTGGCCTCGTCCCACGCGGTCGCCTGAATGTGGCCGAGCGCGTCGCCCACGATTGTCGCAGGCAGGACCCGAACCTGAATCCACAACACATGCTTGCCTGGCGGCGCGCGCGTCTGGTCGATCGCGGTCGGCTGTCCGACCACCAAGACCGGCTCGGCCGGAAGGAGACCCGCCGCGGCCTCGGCGAAGGCGCGACTCATCATCGCGAGATCAGGCGCAACGTGAACATAGGCGAAGCGTTTCAGCTCGGGGCCGGCGCGCCAGTCGGGCAGCGAATCGAGCGCAAGATGGATCATCATCGTGCCGGGGCCAGCGCGGATGCGCGCGACCTTCTCGTCGAAGGCCCTGCGCTTCGGGTCAGGGCTCATGAGCCGGCCGAACACGATCTGCGGATGAAGATTTGCGATCACCGCTTTCTTCGCGGTGATCCGAGTTCCATCGCTGAGCGTCACGCCGGTTGCGCCGTTTGCGTCGCTTTCGATCCTCGTGACCGGCGACTTGAGCCTGACTTCGCCGCCCTTCGCTTTTATGAAGCCGGTCATCGCCCGGATGATCGTGTCCGCCCCGCCGGCGCCGATGACCATGCCGAAGGCCTGGTTCGCCATGGATTCGAGATAGGGGAAAAGCGCGCCGCCCGCGGCTTCGGGTGGAAAATCGAGGTGCATGCCCCAGGCGGCCATCATCGCCTTGACCTTCGGCGACTCGAAATGCGCGTCCAGGAAATCGCGAGGGCTCGCAAGCAGAAGGCGACCGAGGTCGAGAAGCGATTGTGTCCCTTTGGCGCGCCATGCGGACCACAAAGTGCGCGCGGCGGCGAACGACGGCATGGGAGAACCAAGCAGGCCGAAGATGTGCGGCGCCTCCTCGCCGAAGCGGGCGAGCATCGACCGCCACGCTCCGGAGTCCTTCGCCGACAGCGCCGCGATCGCATTCGCGGTCTTTTCGAGATCCTTGCTGACGCCAAGATAGGTGTAGTCGCGAAATACGCTCGCGAAACAGTCGGCGGCGGTCGCAAAAGCCAGACCCTGCGCTGTGAGTTCGTCTTTATGGGCGGCGAAGAATGGCGACCCGGCAAACAATGAAAGGTTCATCGCGCAGAGGTCGTGGCGGAAGCCCGGCAAGGTGACTTCGCGGGTCTTGACGGCGCCGCCGGGGTCGCCCGCTTGCTCCACCACCGCGACCGACCAGCCGCGGTTCAAGAGGTGGATCGCGGCGGCGAGGCCGTTGTGTCCCGCGCCGACGACGACGGCGTCGAAAGCGTCCATGCCGCGTTTTGGTCTCCGCGATTAGCCACCAGTTGCATATATTCTTCGCGTGGCGGCGCGAAGTTACGTCCAATGCCTGCCCCGCGCAATGCTTGAACCGCGGCGTCATAGACTGGCGAACCATCCCAACGCGCACGCGCCGATTGCTTGCATCCGCATATTCCTGAGCTATGGTGGACCCGCATTCGCGCGCAACGAGTCCCGTGAGATGCGAAGGCGCGAGGGAACTTTCGAGGAGCGACGGAGATGAGCACGAACAATGTCCTTTCGGACTTCGCCGCTGCGCTGGTGTCTGGGTCGGTCAAAATTGTCGACCTGACCGCTCCGCTCGGGCCCAACACGCCGGTGCTCTATCTGCCGCCGCAGATCGGCAAGAACACGCCGGCGGTGAAGGTGCACGAGCTCTCGCATTACGATCAGAACGGCCCGTTCTGGGCGTGGAACTGGCTCGAGCTCGGCGAGCACACCGGCACGCATTTCGACGCGCCCGTGCACTGGATCACCGGCAAAGACTATAAGGACGGCACGACCGATCGAATTCCGGTCAAGAACTTCGTCGCTCCCGTTTGCGTCATCGACCGTTCCAAGGAAGCCGCGAAGGATCCGGACTATGTGCTCACTCCCGACAGCGTAAAGGAATGGGAGCGTGAGCATGGCGGCATCGAGGCGGGAAGTTGGGTTGTGCTGCGCACCGACTGGTACAAGCGCAACGGTTCGGCTGAAACCTTCCTCAACGCCGACGACAAGGGTCCGCATTCGCCAGGGCCGACCGCGGAAGCAATCGAATATCTGCTGACGAAAAACATCGTCGGCTGGGGATCGGAGACAGTTGGCACGGATGCAGGCTCGGCCGGCGGCATGAACCCGCCCTTCCCGGCGCACAACCTCGTCCATAAAGCGAATCGCTACGGCCTTGCGAGCCTCTGCAATCTCGACCAGCTGCCGCCCAAAGGCGCGATCCTGATCGCGGCGCCGCTCAAGTTCGTCAACGGCACCGGCTCGCCGGTGCGCGCGCTCGCCATCGTACCCTGACGTTCAGAGTTTGGCGGACGTCAGAAGCATGAAACTCGCTCGCGAGACCGAGGCATGAGCGAATACGATTACGTGTTCGTAGGCGGTGGCGTCAATGCGCTCGTCGCAGCCGCCATGCTCGGCAAGAAGCAGCGGACGACGCTCGTGCTCGAGCGCAACGCTGCGATCGGCGGCT
>DATCEJ010000191.1:0-14332 GCA_036510135.1 Roseiarcus sp.
ACCTATCCCGAGTGGGAGCGGACCGTTCTCGAGCACACCTACGACGCAGTCGATCACATCTCGCTGCATATGTATTTCGGCAATCGAACCAAGAACGCTGCCGAATATCTTGCGCTCAACGCCAAGCTCGACGCCTATATCAACACCATCGCCTCGACGATCGAGTTTGTCCGCGCCAACAAGCGCAGCCGTAAGCGGGTGATGATCTCTTTCGACGAATGGAACGTCTGGTATCATTCCAATGAGCAGGACCGCGAGATCCGGGAGGGCGCGAAGGGCTGGCCGCATAAGCCGCGGCTGCTCGAGGACATCTACAATTTCGAGGACGCGCTCCAGGTCGGCTGCATCCTCAACACCTTCATCCGCCGTTCCGACGTGGTGAAGATCGCGTGCATCGCGCAATTGGTGAACGTCATCGCCCCGATCATGACCGAGCCCGGCGGCCCCGCATGGCGGCAGACGACCTACTATCCTTATCTCTTCGCCTCCGCTTACGGTCGCGGCGAAGCGCTCCAGCTCAGCGTCAGTTCACCCGGCTATGATTCTGAGGCCGCCGACAACGTTCCCTATCTCGATATTTCCGGCGTTCACGACAAAGCGAGCCGCATGCTGACGTTCTTCGCCGTCAATCGGCATGCGAGCGAAGCGCTCGAGCTCGAGCTCGACTTGCAAGGGTTCGGCAAGGCCAGGATTGTGGATCACCAGGTGATGATCAACGCCGACCTTCAAGCCGTTAACATCCTGAGCGCGCCGCTCGCCGTTGCGCCAAAGAAGGGGTCGGCCGCGGAGGTCAAGGACGAACGCCTGACCGCCAGGCTGCCGCCCTATTCCTATCAGGTGCTGCGCCTCGCCCTCGCGTAGAGCGCGCCTTCTTGAGACCGAGCTACAGACGCCGTTCACTCGCCTCGTCCTTGTAACTATGAGGTTCGGGCGACTGCGGCACGCACTTAGGTGGTGGGGTGCGCCCAAGGAGCCTCAGGAACTCTGAAGGCCGCCAGCCTTTTCGTCTCGCCGGGCGAGCCAGACTGCTGGGCCCACGATCAGCGCGAAGATCGCGCCAAGCGCCGCTAGGGTCGGCGGATGAAAGGGGATCATGCCCCAGTGCGGCCAGATCATTTCGTTGGTGTTGAACGGCTCCTCGCTATAGCGGCAGAGGTTCATCGAGGCGCCGTCCGCCAGCATTTCAACCTCGATCTTGCCGATCAGCGCATCAATGGATTTGTGGTTGGCTCCCGGCGCATGGGCAAGCTGTAAGAGCAGCGCCCGCCCGGCGGCGAGATAGGCGTGGGCGCATTCGTTGAACGGACTGTTCTCGTCCGTGACGCTGCCCGGAACGATCCCCCAGAGGCAGGCGAAAGAGTGAAGGTTCAAATAGTCCTCCAACCGCCAGGTCGTCAGGTCGAACCCGAGTCTGGCGCTGGCAAGCGCCCGGATCGCGGGCAGAAGGCTTGCTATTGAGATGCCCTCCGGGGGCGGCCCGCTGCGGGTGGAAATCCGATGCGCGTGGCTCGGCGCAGCTACAAGCGCGAGGAGCGCCGCAAGGAGGGCGAGCACGGCGCCTTTCACGACAAATTTCCTAGGGACCCCAGCGCCACGAGATTCCAGCGTCCGGCATGACCGCTCAGTCTGGCGAGCGAGAGCGGCGCGACATCGATCCGGACAAAGGCCGAAGACCCGGCGCCAAGCGCGTTCACAATCGCCGCGCGAACGACCGCTGCGTGCGTGATGGCCAGCGTCGCGCTGTCGCGCGCCAAGGCTTGCGCGAGCCAGGCGCCCGCTCGCTCGATCAAAGCTGCGAGCGACTCGCCGCCGTGCGGCGCGGATTCTGGGTTGCTGAGCCAGGCCGCGAATTCGTCCGGTTCGCGCTCGGCGACGTCTTTTGAAGCGAGACCGCGCCAGCGCCCATAGTCGCAGTCGCTCAGCGCCATTTCGATTTTGGCGTCGAAGCCCAGCGCCGCAGCCGTCTCGCGGGCCGCGCGCGCTGGCGAGGTCATCACGTAAGCATAGGGGCGTAACCGGCCACGCAAGGCTTCGAGCGCGCCAAGGGCGGAGGCCTCAAGCGCTTCGTCGTCGGGAAACCGCGCCCCCCGCGTCGCTGCAGAGGCGCCGTGCGCGAGCAGGTCGAGACGCGCCGTCACGGGCGCGCCCGCCCGCCGCTTAGTAAGCCGTCTGCAGCCGACCCTGCTTGACTTGCGCGAAATCGTGTTGGACCCAAGCGCCAAAGCCGAGCCCGAGCACCGTCCACATGATCGCCTGGGCGCCGAGCGAAGCCATGCGGAATTGCCACAGCACCACGGCCGGGAAGCCCTCCGGAACCTCGTTCAGCGCCGGCATCGCAAGAGCGAAGATGACCACCGCGACAAGAAAGACGGCGGCGCCGACCAGCGTCGCATTCCACGCGCCGAGCTGATCGACGAGGCGATTGCGGACGTTCCAGGCCGCGATCATGGAAGCGAGCGACAACAGCATCATGCCGAAATAGATCGCGGTTCGGAGGCCGATCGTGTCGGGGTTGCCGATCGACGGCGGGTTGGCCGGATATTTGATGATCGGGACGACGTAGATCGCAAGGAAGCCGCTGAGCGCAATCACCGCCGCGGTCACGCGAGGGCTCCAATTCCCGATCCGGCCGTAAAGAATTGCGAAAGCGAGCGCGAACAAGCCGCCGAAGGCGAGGTTGTAAGTGGTGACGCCAGTGAAGAGGCCGATGCCGGCCTGGACGGGACGGCTGACCAGCTCCGGCTCTTCCACGTAAGGAGGCGGGGTCTCGCCTTTCGCCACCGCGGCGTCATGTTCGACCTTGGCTCTCGCCTCGTCCATCGCCGATTCGAAAGCGATGGCCCGATCGACCGCGGGCTCGCCGACCACCTTCAATAAGCCGAACGAAAGCAGGGCGGCGACAAAGCCGACGATCATGCCCCGCCACAACAAAGATCCCGTCGTCATCGCAATCATCCTCAATGCAAGCTCGCACTGTCGCGCGCGGGGTTGCCGCCAACACATCGTCCCGGATTAGGACTCGCCCATCGGGGTCCGAATAGCGGACGCGTTTAGTGGCAGGGGAAGCCGAGCAGATGGCGGCTGTCGTGCACGAACTCATGCACGTACATGCCCTTGATGATCGAAGTCGCGCCCTCTTCCGCGCCGACGAAATAGACGCCGAGCAAGCAGATGAGGCCGGCGAATATGACCCAGGGAAGCAACTCGCGAATTGGGATCGCAGCGGGTCGTGCGGCGGCGGGAGCAAATGTCGAAGCACTCATGTCGAACCCCTTGGGGATATCGCGTCCCCGTTTGAGACGTGCTTCGTCGCGGAAAGGGTCTGACTCTCGGTGCGAAAACGACCGATCACAGTGGCGCGACCGTGCCGGACTTGCACCGGCTTCCATCCGCGACGCGCGTGTTCACATTACGAGCCTTGGCGGCGGTGTCAATCGAGCGCGGGGTCGATTGCAGCCAAAGCGGCCATCGGGCTCAGATTGGCCGAGGTCGACGGTCTTTTACAAGAACATCGCACGGTCGCGCGTGACCGCTTTCGCCAGATGCTCGGCGACCGCGCGGATGCGTCCGAGGCCGCGCGTGTCCTCGTGCGTGACCAGCCAATAGGCGCGCGTCGCCCGGCGCTCGGGCAGGACGCGCTTGAGGTCCTTGAACCGGCGGGCGATGAAATCGTGCATGACGCCTAAGCCCACGCCCGCGCGCACCGCCTCGAGCTGCGTGACCGTGGTGGCGCTTTCGAAGCTGGTCGGCGCGCCCCCGTAGAGTTCGCGCACATAGTCGAGCGCGGACGAAAACGCATGCTCCTCGACATAGCCGATGAGGCGACGGCTCTTGAGAGCTTCGACGTCGGCCGGCGCGCCGTTGCGCTTGAGATAAGACACGCTTGCGTAAATGCCGAGCGAATATTCGGTGAGCCTGCGGGCGACGAATCGTCCAGCCTCCGGCTTGTCTAGGCCGATCACCACATCGACCTCGCGACGCGCAAGCGGGGTCAGCTGCGGCAGCGGCATCAGTTGCAGGCGCACGGCCGGATGGCGCTCGGCGAAGTCGCGCAGAGCGCCTGCGAGGTAATAGGTCGAGAACCCGTCCGGCGCGCCGATGCGCACATCGCCCGAGAGCTCGAGATCGACCCCGGAAATTTCGCCCTGCGCGTGCAGAAACGCGCTTTCCATTTGCTCGGCGGCGCTGATGAAGCGCTCGCCCGCGCCGGTGAGTTTGGCCCCGGTCGTTCGCCGGTCGAACAGCTTGGCGCCGATTGTTTCTTCGAGCGCCGCAATGCGGCGGCTGACCGTCGCATGGTCGAGCTTGAGCCTTTTGGCGGCGGCCACGAATTGGCCGCCGCGCGCGACTGCGAGGAAAACGCGGACGTTGTCCCAATCCATGTCAGTAAGCGTCGACCGCTTCTGCGCTGGTGTCGTGGACGCCTTGGAGGAAAGATTGGTAGCGTAGCTCGACGAAGGGAATCTGCGCTGACCTCAGAGAAATGCGCAGATCGCCAAGATTCAATCGACTACGATCCGGGTTCGCGAGTGCGGGTGAGCATTCGATCGTGCCATCAGGGCGGCTGCCCATCAAGTTCGGATTAAAGCATTTGTGAATGTGCGAAGCAAGGCAAATTCCGTTGTCGGGGTTTAGCCGCTCGATTTCGTCGCTCTCTCGCCAAGGTTTGATATGGCAGGCTTCGAGCAGTTCAGGCGTTTCTATTCCGCTCACTGCACACATGTTTCCAGCGAGCAGTTTGACCGGCCTTGAAAACCTCGACACATTATTTCTCATCCATACCATGCGTTCGATTTGTGTGATGATACTTTGAGGCGCGTTATCGATTCGAATGGAATCATTGCCGCGTGAGAGAATGGTTGAGGTTGTGTCGACCTCCAAGATTTGCGTTATCACGCCGAAACAATGCGCTCTGGCCCACGTGTTTCTCCGAACGCCCATCAGTCTCATATTTAGCGCTCTCGCCGAGTCTATCGCTGCGGGGCGGCGGAAGAATTCCTCGAAGAAACCGAGATTGTTACTTTCGACCCACACTTGATTATCGACACCGGTGTAAGGCGACTGTTTAGTGAGGAGGGGTACCGCGCTCGCGAATTCGCCACGTTCACGCTCCGAAAAACTTGAATTCTCCATCACGATATGGAGGTTGAAATTACCCCATGGATTAATAGTCAAAACTTCTTGCGGACCAATATTGACTCTAACATAACTTCCTCGTGGACCGACCGTTACGGACCACCACATCTTCTCAGTCTTCGCGTACATAAATATGCATTGTTGTATGTATTTATTGAGAAAATCTCTTGTCTGATCCCAGTACGGAGAAGCTGTGATTTGCTCAATTCGAGATTCATACTCAACTGGATCCTCCTGCACGTTGCGGTCGCGCGGCAACGAGTTCTCTAAATCTCCTGCAATCCATTGTTGTTGATCAGCGAGCGAAGCGACCGCATCAATCGCGGGTAAAGACATTATGAGGCTCCTGTGAGGGAGGTGCGGACCTTAGCACATTTTCGCACAGCCGATGCGCGGTCTCGCAGATTGCTGTGCGCAGAATCATGGCGCCTATCGGGCGCTGATCGCGTCGGAAGGCTGCACCGGGCCACGGCTCAAGCGCCCGCTGTCCAAGGGTCGATCACTGTCAAGCCGACTGGAGCGAAAGCACTCGCGTCGCGGGAAGCGACGGCGAAACTGCGCGACGCCGCCGTGGCGGCGATATAGCCGTCAGGCGTGGGAAAGCCTCTTCCAGCGGAGCGGGCCTTCACCGCCAGATCCGCATAGCGGCGCGCCGCATCGGTGTCGAACGGAAGGATCCGATCGGCAAAGAGCCCGATCACGCCTTCGACCGCGGCGGTCAGTCTCGCTTTGCGCTTCCCGTCCTGAAGGGCGCCCACCCCGAACAGAAGCTCGGCGATTGTGACCGTCGACAGATAGAGCGTTTCCGCAGCCTGCGCGTCGAGCCATTGTCGCACCGACGACGCCGGTTCGGGTTTCATCGCTTCCGAGACGACGTTGGTGTCGAGCAGAATCATTCGAAGCGGAGGGGTTCGGCGGCCTTTCGGTCGCGGGTTTGCTCAAGGGCCTCCACGTCAGCATTGGTCAGGCCGATCTGGCGGGTCATGGCGACCAGCGCGCCGCCAAGCCTGACGCGACCTGCGGGCCGTACGGCGGCCTCGAGAATAACGCGCATTTCCGCTTCCGCGCTGCGACCGTGTTTCGCGGCGCGCAGTTTCAAGGCTCGATGCGTTTCATGGGAAAGGTTGCGGATGGTGACGGCCGGCATGATAGCAGATACTCAGACTTGATTGCGTTGCCATTAAAGTAGGAATATTGATTGCATCTTGCAAGGACGGGCGACGCTCTTTGAGTAACCCAATTCGCAGCTAGGCCTTAGCACATTTTTGCACAGCCGATGCGCGATCTCTGGAATTGCTGTGCGCAAAATCGTGGCGCATAAAAGGGTCACGAGATAGACATCAGGGAGCGGAGCGATGATCGAATACGGGCATTTCATCGGCGGCAAGCAGGTCGCCGGCAAGTCAGGCCGAAGCGCGGATGTCTTCCAGCCGATGGACGGCACGGTGCGCGCGCATGTCGCACTCGCCTCCAAAGCTGAGATGCGCGCCGCGGTCGAGAATGCGAAAGCGGCGCAGCCTGCGTGGGCCGCGGTCAATCCGCAGCGCCGCGCCCGCGTGCTGATGAAGTTCATCGAGCTCATCGCCAGGAACAACGACGAACTCGCGGAAACGCTTTCGCGCGAACACGGCAAGACGATCGCCGACGCCAGGGGCGACATTCAGCGTGGCGTCGAGGTGGTCGAGTTCGCGCTCGGCGTTCCGCATCTGATGAAGGGCGAATATACCGACGGGGCCGGTCCCGGCATCGACCTCTATTCGATGCGCCAGCCGCTTGGCGTCGTCGCCGGGATCACGCCCTTCAATTTTCCCGCGATGATTCCGCTGTGGAAGCTGGCGCCGGCGATCGCTTGCGGCAACGCCTATATCCTGAAGCCCTCGGAACGCGATCCCGGCGTACCGATGCGGCTCGGCGAACTCTTCGTAGAGGCGGGCGGGCCTCCGGGCATCCTCAACGTCGTCAATGGAGATAAGGAGTCGGTCGACGCCATCCTCGATGACCCCGACATTCAGGCGATCGGCTTCGTCGGCTCGACCCCGATCGCCGAGTACATCTATTCGCGCGGCACCGCGACGGGCAAGCGCGTGCAGTGCTTCGGCGGCGCCAAGAACCATTTGGTGGTGATGCCTGACGCGGACATGGACCAGACGGTCGATGCCCTGATCGGCGCCGGCTACGGCTCGGCCGGCGAACGCTGCATGGCCGTCTCGGTCGCGGTTCCCGTCGGACAAAAGACCGCAGACGATCTCATGCGCCGCCTCATCCCGCGCGTCGAGGCGCTCAAGATCGGACCCTCGACCGATTCCGGGGCGGACTATGGGCCTCTGGTGACCAAGGCCGCTTTGGAGAAGGTGCGCGGCTATGTCGATATCGGAGTCAAAGAAGGCGCGAAGCTCGTCGTCGATGGCCGCGACTTCAAGATGCAGGGCTACGAGAACGGCTTCTACATGGGCGGATGTCTGTTCGACAACGTGACGAAGGACATGCGCATCTACAAGGAGGAGATCTTCGGTCCCGTCCTGTCGGTCGTCCGCGCGCACGACTACGGTGAGGCGCTGAGCCTGTGCAACGACCACGAATACGGCAATGGCGTCGCCATCTATACGCGCGACGGCGACGCGGCGCGCGACTTCGCGAGCAAGGTCAAGGTCGGCATGGTCGGGGTCAATTTCCCGATCCCCGTGCCGCTGGCCTACCATACCTTTGGCGGTTGGAAGCGCTCCGGGTTCGGCGACCTCAACCAGCATGGGACGGATTCGATCCGCTTTTACACCCGCACCAAGACCGTGACCGCCCGCTGGCCGTCTGGAATCAAGGACGGGGCGCAATTCTCGATTCCGACGATGAGCTGAGGAAGACGGGGAGCGCGGCGAGGGGTATACTTGCTCGCGTATCCCAGCATCAGCTTAAGACCGTTCGCCATGTCCACCGCGCTGAAACAGATGACGGTCGAGGAGTTCCTTCTCTGGGCGGAGGGGAAGGAAGGCCGCTGGGAGCTCATCGACGGCGCGGCGTCGATGATGTCGCCGGAGCGCTCTCTCCACGCCGAGACGAAGGCGGAGGCCTATGTAGCGCTGAGGGAGGCAATCCGGCTCAAAGAGCTACCGTGCCGCGTCTATCCGGACGGCATGGCGGTCCGAATCGACGCGCGTACGACTTACGAACCGGACGCTTCCGTAACATGCGGGCCGCGGGCCCCCGCCGACGCTGTCGAGATCACCGATCCCGTCATCGTGGTCGAAGTCCTGTCTCCCAGCACAGCCGCCATCGATCATGGCCGAAAGCTCAGCGACTATTTCTCGCTTCCGAGCGTGCAGCACTATTTGATCCTCGATCCTGATCGGCGCGTCGTCATCCATCACAAGCGCGGGGCGGGCGATGCGATAGAAACCCGAGTATTGACAGGCGGCGTCGCGCGGCTCGATCCGCCGGGATTTGAGGTTGCGGTCGAGGCGCTGTTCCCGCCGGCGTAATCTGCCCTTGCGTCCGCGCGGAAAACTCAGAACCTGAACAGGGTCAACCCTGGGGCAGGGTCGGTAAGCCTCTCCCGACCGCGCATGCCCGAAAAAGTTCCCTCGATCGGCGTCGGCTGATTGAATGTGCTGTAGACGTAGCCGTTGCCGACCGTGCCGACTGGAGCCCGCGTGCCGAGGGTCAGGTAGGACGGTCGGGCATGCACCGTGACCTGCCTGCCGGTCGGCGTCGGGCGCTTTGCTGCGCGCTTCCTGAGCGCTGTCTGACGGGGCTTCGCCTTTTGGTGCGTCGCCCCTAGAGGTCCCGTCGTCCGCACAGCGCCGCCGTCTTGCCCAGTTTGGGCGTGCGCTGCCGGCGTCGCCGCTGCGAGGCCGGCCGCGAGCGCAGCCGCAGCCAGAAACCGAATCGAGCGAACCATGACGACTTCCCTTCACTCGGCGCGGCAGCACTTAAGACATGGGGCGGTGGTAACTGAATGCAATGGAGCGAGCCCCGATGAGGCTCAGGCCCGCCCTGAACGATCGCCGCCGTCAATGCCCCGGCTTTGGTGGAAAATCAATGGCTGTGGCGCGGCTGCCGCGCTCTGAACACGCGGACGCCTCGCCGAGAACGGCGGCGAGGCAAAGTTCGGTGTGTTCTCGCCGCCGGCCCAACCGAGGGAACAAACTCGCTCCCGATCATCGAAGCCAACACGGATGCTTACACTTCGTAACGGCTTTCATTCGCTTTCGCGTTGATCAAATTTCATACGTGCTCGTTGAACTCCGAGCGCCGGCGATCGGAGCGCGTGAGGGCTAAGGAAAGCGCGGCTGAAGGGCTTGGCTACAGACGCAGCGGGGGCCCATAGGCGCGCGAAACCGGCCAGCAACCTTACTGAGGTCGGGGCTCTGAGGTGGGAAGGCGCGCGTACTGAGATTGGGGGGATTGGCTTGTAACAAGTCGCCATCGACACCCTGCAATTGTTGTGCGTAGTAAGCGTTATTGAAACGCTCGGGAGGGTCTCCAGGAGGATGGCGCCCACGTCCGATACTCGGAAGATTTCGGGAGCGAGCGGCTCCGACCAAGAGCCCCTCGTGGAGGCGCTGCTCGAGGGCATGGGCGAGGGCTTCTTTGCCTTTGATCACAACTGGCGCTTGACCGCCTCCAATAGCGCTGCGGAGGCAATCTTCGGCGCACCCAACGCTGAGGTCGCAGGGAAACTTCTGTGGAACATTTTGCCCCAGATCAGGGGGACAGAATTCGAACGGCGCTGTCGCGTTGTCATCGAGACGCGCACAAGAGAAGAATTCGAGATCGATTCGGCGTTGCGGCCTGGTCGCCATCACGAGGTGCGCGCTTTTCCCTTCGGACTCGACGTTGGCGTGGCGTTTCGCGACATCACCGATCGCGAGAGAGATATTCAGGCGCTCCGTGACAGGGAATTGGAGCTCGCTCGAGTTCAGCGCATAGGCGGCGTCGGAGGGTTGGATGTGGATCTGGCCAACGGCTTTCGCAGTCAACGCTCTCCAGAATATCTCCACCTTCATGGCCTTCCGCCAGGCACAGTCGACGACACGCACGAGCAGTGGGTCGCGCGCGTTCACCCAGAAGACAGAGAGCGAATTGAGAAATACTTCCTGGCGGCGGTCGCGGGCTCCGATAACGAATACAAGGCCGAATATCGCATCGTTCGACCGAGCGATGGTCGAACACGATGGCTTCGCGCTGTCGCGGAGATTGAGCGCGATAGTCAGGGACGCGCTTTAAAGCTCATTGGCGCGCACCTCGACATTACCGACCAGAAAAGTGCGGAAGCAACCGTGCAGGAAAGCGAGGGCCGGTTGCGGGCTGTAACAGACGCAATCCCGTTCCTGATCTCCTATCTCGATAACGATCAGATATTTCGGTTCATCAACAAGCCCTACGAGTCTTGGTTCGAACGTCCGTTGAATGAGATCATCGGCCGCCGTGCGAGGGACGTTATGGGTCCTGCTATGTATGAAGCTCGCCGGCCCTTCATCGAGCGCGCGCTCGCCGGCGAAAGCTTATCGTACGAGGCCGATTTTCCTCGATCGGGGGGAGCCGTCCAAACCGAGATCGTGCATGTTCCGCATCGGGACCAGGCGGGACGCACCTTAAGCCTCTACACCGTCGTGATGGACATTACGGCGCGTAAACTTGCGGAAAGGGTTTTGTCCGAGAGCGAAGAGCGGTTTCGGTCGATTGCCGACAGCGCCCCCGTACCGATGTGGATGAGCCGGCTCGACGGCCTTCGGCAGTTCGTCAACCGCGCCTATCACGAGTTTTTGGGCGTTTCGTTTGCGGATGCTCTGAATTTCGATTGGCGTAAAGCTCTCCATCCAGACGATCTCGAGCGAATTCTGCGCGACCAGCGAGCGGGGGAAGGATCCCGGAAGCCTTTCGTTCTCGAGGCTCGTTATCGACGTCGCGATGGCCAATGGCGTTGGCTGCGATCTGAGTCGCAGCCTCGATGGGGGCCGGCCGGCGAGCACATCGGCTTCATCGGCGTCGCGCACGACATCACGGCCTCCAAGGAGGCCGAACGGGGGCTGACCGAGCTCAACGAGACCTTGGAACGGCGAATCGAAGATCGCACCCGACAACTGGCGGCTTCGGAGGCGCTCATCCAGACGTTCTTCAATCATTCCTCGGAATGTTACGCGATCATCGTGGAGCAGAGCGACGGGCAGTTTCGTTACGCGGAGGTCAATCCGGCCACTCTACGCCTGTATGGAAAGGCCAGAGAGGCCGTGGTGGGCCTCACAATTGAGGAAGTCCTTGGCGCCGAGCGCGCGTCGGAAATCGGGGCCCAGCTTGCCGCGTGTCTAAAGGAGGGAGCGCCACACCGGTACGAACGAACTCAGGGCGACGCCATCATCGAAGCCATTGTTACGCCGGCGCCTCACGAGCCGGGCGCGCACCGCCGAGTTGTCGTTAGCGCTCACGATGTGACGGAACGTCGTCGCCTTGAACAACAACTGCATCAATCTCAGAAGATGGAGGCAGTCGGCCAGCTCACGGGCGGCGTTGCGCATGATTTCAACAATCTGCTCACGCTGGTGATTGGCGGCCTCGAGATCATCGGCCGCCAGACAACAAACCTGCCTGATCCCCTCGCTTTAACCCGGATAGAACGAGGAAGAGACATGGCGATGCAGGGCGCGCAACGCGCCGCTTCCTTGACAACTCGTCTACTCGCCTTTTCACGACAGCAGCCGCTGAAGCCACAAACATTGGATGCCAACAAGCTGGTCGTGGACGTTTGCGATCTCTTACGCCGGGCCATCGGCGAAACCATTGCTCTCGAAATGGCGCTGGGGAACGATGTGTGGCGCATGTACGCCGATGCGAATCAGCTCGAAAATGCGCTGCTCAACATCGGCTTGAACGCACGCGACGCGATGCCCAATGGAGGTAAGCTGATCATCGAGACCGCAAACGCCTCGTTGGACAAAGCCTACACATCTTCACTCAGCGAAGACGTGGAGCCTGGTGAGTTTGTGATGATCGCACTCACAGACACCGGCACTGGGATGGACATGACGACGCAGGAGCGGGCGTTCGATCCATTCTTCACGACGAAAGAGGTCGGCAAAGGCACCGGTTTAGGGTTGAGCCAAGTGTACGGATTTGCGCGACAATCGGCCGGGCACGTCAGGATCTATAGTGAAATTGGCGAAGGCACGACGGTCAAGATCTATCTGCCTCGCAGCGTGAGCGATACGAAAAATCCAATAGTCGAGGAAGCGAACAAGCCTTCCCGAACGACCGGCGCAGAAACGATCCTCGTTGTCGAAGACGACGAGGAATTGAGAAAATACGCGAGCGGGGTTCTGGAAGAGCTCGGCTATTACGTGATGAGCGCGGGCAGCGGCGCCGCCGCCCTCGAGACGCTAAACGGAAGTCGCCAAATCGATCTTCTGCTCACTGACGTGGTGATGCCTGGCGGCATGAACGGAAGGGAGCTCGCCGATAAGGCCGTCGGCCATCGACCGGGTCTTCGCGTGCTCTATATGACCGGTTACACCCGCAACGCGATCATCCATCAGGGCCGCCTGGATCGCGGAATCAATATGATCAGCAAGCCATTTTCATTCGAAGAGCTCGCTTCCAAGGTTCGCCAAGTGCTGGATGCTGCCGGTTGAGTTTGCGGATGACGCCACGCATCGCGGTTTTGCCGTGGACATACCTCCTCTTCCTCCCTCGGACACTTTCGGTTCACACCTCATCGGCAATAGGAAGCTCGTTGCGCCCTCCGCCCTTCGATTGATCGATAACTTCCGTCGTGGCCTCGCCGGCCGTCAGCGCAGCGAGAACCCGCGATCGCGCAGAAAGTCCCTCAACACTTCTCGCCCCGTCAGCGCCGCCTCGTCCCGGACGCGCAGCGCCGATTGCTCAGTCCAGTCGGTGACCCGCATTTTCTGTTCGGCCTGGAAGTCGCGAATCCGCTGATCGTAAGCAGCGAGCAGCGCGGAGTCGGGCGGCGAGTAGCGCTCCCGATGCAGGATCACATTCTGGGGAAGACGCGGCTTCACATCAGTCTGAACGCTTGGATCGGGAATCCCAATCGTCATGCCGAAGACGACGAGAGTCTCATCGGGCAGGGCAAGTTCGTCGGCGACCGCCGCCGGGTGATTGCGCATCGCGCCGATATAGCAGCCGCCGAGCCCAATCGATTCCGCCGCGACGATCGCGTTCTGGGCCGCGAAGGAAGCGTCCGCGATCGCGAAGATGAACGCTTCGACGTAGTTGAGCGCGATCCCCGCATGTCCGCGCTCAGTGCTGATTGAGCGCCGGCGCGCGAGGTCGGCGACGAAAATGAGGAGAAGCGGCGCGTGGACAATATGCCGCTGACTGGCCGCGAACGACGCCAGCCTCGGCTTGCGGGCCGGGTCTTCCACCGCAATGACGCTCCATGCCTGAAGGTTGGATGTCGTCGCCGCCGACGACGCCGCGGCTATGAGGAGTTCGAGGGTTCCAGGCGGCAGCGGCTCGTCTCGATAGGAGCGAACCGAGCGGTGCGACATGATGATGTCGAGCGCCTCGTTCCACGGAACGGAGGACAGGCGATCGGCGAAGTCCTTGTCCCGATAACGGGCCCATAACCGGTCCCGCGCAGGAGCGGCCTCATGCTTCGTCATGTCTGCCGTAAGACCGATATCCATGCGTGTCGCTCCGGTGCGATAAATTCAGGAATTCAGATGACCCCCTCCGCCTCCAGCCCGCGAATGTCAGAGGTCGAATGGCCGAGCAGTTCGCCCAGCACGTATTCGTTGTCTTCCCGATAGCATGCCGCGCCGCGATTGATGAGGCCGCCAACATGGGCGGGCGTGCGGCTGAGTTTGAAGGGCGCTTCAGCGACCGGCCACCGGCCGATCTTGGTTCCGTCAACTTCGGTGAGCCACTCGAGCGCTCGCAACGGGGGGTCGCGGTCACAGCGATCTTCGGCGGTCTGGCAAACGCCAGCCGGAACGCCCGCCGCCTGGAGCCGCTCCATGCACGCGTAGGCGTCGCAATTCTGGGTCCACGCACCGACCAGGCTGTCGAGATCGTCCTGGTTGCTTACCCTCGCCTCGAGGCTCGCGAACCGGACGTCCGCGGCCCAAGCGCCGGCGCCAGCGACACGGACCAGCGCGTTCCATTGCTTGTCATCGAAACAGGAGATCGCGATCCAGCGGTCAAGGCCCGTGCAACGATAAGCCCCATGCGGCGCGGCGCGGCC
>DATCEJ010000192.1:0-4864 GCA_036510135.1 Roseiarcus sp.
GATGACGTCTCGTGGTTCGAGCCGATTGCATCCTCTAGACAGTTTCTCAGCCCGGAAACAGCGTTTCCCCGCCATCCACCCGCAGAACCTGGCCGGTCATATACTTGCTTCTCGGCCCGGCGAGAAAGGCGACGGCGTCAGCGATCTCATCCGGCTCTCCATAACGGATGAGCGACTTGATCGACGAATCCATCTTTTTCGGATCGACGACCCGCGTCGCCTCGAAGCGCGCGGTCTTTGTCGCTCCCGGACTGACCGCATTGATGCGAACCCCCTCCGATCGGACGGACGCCGCAAGGCAGCGGGTATAGTGGATGACGGCGGCCTTGAGGGCCGCATAGATGACCCCGTTCGTCACGCCGAAATGCGCCGCCCCCGAACCGATGTTGATCACCGATCCGCTGCCCGCCTTCACCATCGGCGGGACGAAGGCCTGGCAGACGAGGATCGTGCCATAGAGGTTGTTCTCGGTCAGCGCCCTGATGTCCTCGAGCGGAATGCCCAGCGCGTCGTTGGGGTCAGGCTTGCCGCCCGAGGCGCCGATGTCGCCGCCAGCGCAATTGACCAGGATGTCGACGCGCCCGAGCTTGGCTTCGATGTCTTCCCTCATCTTCGCGACCGCCGCCTTGTCGCCGATGTTGCCGCTCACCGCGGCGACTCTGCCGCCGTGTCGGCCAAGCACCTTGGCGACGGCGTCGAGATCGGCCGCCTCGCCATACTTGGCCGGCGCGGTCCAGGAAATGTCGTGGACGGCGACGTCCGCGCCAAGCTCGGCCAACCGCTCCGCCATCACGCGCCCGAGCCCGCGACCCGAGCCGGTGACAAACGCAATTCTGCCGGCGAGTTCTTTGGTCATGCCTTCAGTCTCCATATCTTAAGCGCCAAGGCCGATCGCGCGCATGTTGCTGGCGCTGCGGCGGATCATGGCCAATTCGTAGTCCGCGATTCCCGCATCCTCGCCGCGCTCCCACGGTGTGCGAGAGTCCGCGTCGTCGGTGAGGCGATTGACCCGCGCGGCGGCGAGGCAGGCGGCGAGCGCGGCCGCCGATTTTGGCGCGTAGAAGCTCCACCATTCGGGTCGCAAAAAGCGCACGTGGCGGGCTTCGAGCGCTCCCGGCTCGAGCACCGCGTTCAGCTTGCGGCCCTGCCCTGCGAGGATGTCGAGCATGGGGACAAAAGGAACGGCGCCGTCGCCGATGGCGCAGCGCACGAGCCGATAGCCCTCGTCGGTGAACTGAACCCGGTAGTCCTTCAGATGCACGTGTCGCACGTGCGGAGCGACATGGGCTACGAAGTCGAGCGGCGCCTCGGCGACCGGAAACGTGTTGCCGGTGTCGAGGCAAATTCCTACGCCGCGGGTCGTCTCGCAAAACTCCACGAGTTCGCCGCTGCCGAAATCCTGGTGATTCTCGATCGCCAGAATTCTACCTTCGTCGGCCGCGCGCGGACCACGCTCCGCGAGCGCAGTGCGGACCTGAGCGACAAGCTCGTTCCACTTGTCGCCAAGCGCATGACGATCGCCGCAGAGCACATTGGTCAGGCCATGGCGGATGACTTCGGCGTTGAGAAGGCGAGCCGAACGCAGCGCGCTCTCGAAGGGACCCATCATCAACCCGGAGCTGACGATCGGAGTCATGCCGAGGTCGCCGAGCCGATCGCGGAGCGCGCGGAGTTCGTCGTCGCTCAGCGCTCTCAGCCATGGGTCGTAGATCTCGAGAACCTTCGCGCCGAGCTCGGTCGCAATCGCGATGAAGCCTTCGAGGCCTGTTCCCTTTGGGTTGGCGCGCGGGCCGCCAGCGCCTTGCAAGCCCAGATGATAGGTCAGGCCGTAGGGGTTGAGGCCGAAGGCGAATGTCTGACCGCGCGCTTCGGGCTGAAGCGCCTTCATATTTTCGTTCATCGAAGCCCCGCGTCGACAATGATCGACTGCTTACTGACCATGCGGCTGTCGTCGGCGCCAAGAAACAGCGCCATCCGCGCGATGTCCTCGCCGAGCAGCGTCGCCTTGATGGATTGACGCTGGACGATCGCGTCGATGGATTCCGGCGTCTTGTACCACAGCCGGCGCTGCCGATCGGTCATCACTGCGCCGGGCTCGATCGCGTTCACGCGAATGTTATCCGAGCCAAACGCGCGGGCCAGCGCATTGGTCAGTCCGATGATCCCGGCCTTGGCGGCGGCATAAGCCGGCATTTCGGCTGCGCCGCGCCAGGCGATCGACGAGAGATTGATGATCGAGCCGTGCCCAAGCTCGCGCATTTGCGGATGGACGGCCTGGGCGGCGAAAAAGTGATGGCGCAGGTTCACATTCTGGGCGTGGTCCCAATAGTCGGCGGTGACGTCGGCGACCGCACGGCGCTCGTCGTTGGCGGCGTTGTTGACCAGGACCGCGATCGGGCCGAGCTTCGCGCGGGCTTCGGCGATTGCGGCCTGCAGCGCCGCGACATCGGTCACATCGCAATGCAGAAACAGCGCCGTGCCGCCCTCGCCCTTCACCGCCGCCGCGATTCCCTCGCCTTCCGGGCGCTGCACGTCGACGAAAGCGACATGGGCGCGGTTGCGCGCGAAGGCGCGCACGAGGTCGGCGCCGATGCCGGTGGCGCCGCCGCTGATGAACACATTGCGTCCGGCGAGACTGGGATAGGCGGCGAAGGTCAAACCGCGACCCAGGGAATGAGCGCCCGAGTTTCGGGATCGAACAGGCACGCATGGCCCATGTCGATTCCGAGGGCCATGAGCTCGCCGAGACGAGGCGCGCCGTCGGGGTCGAAGCGGCCCACGATCTCCTGCGCGCCGATCTTCAGAACGGCATGGGTTTCGGCGCCGGTCGGCTCGACCAGTTCGACAGGCGCGGTCACCATCGCGAGCCCGGCTTTCTGTGCTTTCAAATTCACATCATAGCGAAACAGATGCTCCGGGCGCACGCCGAGCACCACCTTGCCGTTTGCAGGATGGAGCGCGGGCGTTTGGGCAAGCGGCAACGTCGCCGTTTCGCCCTGGCCAAGCGCAATCGCGACCGCTGGACCGCCGTCGAGCTTCGTCAGTTCACCGGGAATGAAATTCATCGATGGCGATCCCATGAAGCCAGCGACAAAAATATTGGCGGGCCGGTCATAAACGGCCTGTGGCTCGTCGAATTGCTGGATCGCGCCCTGATGCATGACGGCGATGCGAGACGCAAGGGTCATCGCCTCGATCTGATCATGGGTGACGTAGATCGTGGTCTTGCCGACTCTCAGGTGCAGCTTCTTGATCTCGGTGCGCATATCGACGCGCAGCTTGGCGTCGAGATTGGACAAAGGCTCGTCGAACAGAAAGAGCTTCGGATCGCGCACCAGCGCCCGCCCCATCGCGACCCGTTGACGCTGGCCGCCGGACAATTGGCCGGGCTTCCGGTTCAGAAGCGGCTCGATCTGCAAAAGCGCCGCGACGCGCGCGATCGCGGCGTTCTGCTCAGGCCTGGGCACGCCCCGGCTCTCCATGCCGAACGTCATATTCTGGCGGGCGGTCATCGTCGGATAAAGCGCATAGGACTGGAACACCATGGCGATGTCGCGATCCTTCGGCGCGACCGAATTCACAATTCTTCCATCGATGCGAATCTCGCCCTCGCTAGCATTTTCCAGTCCCGCGATTATGGCGAGTAGCGTCGACTTGCCGCAGCCGGACGGGCCGACGAGCGCGATGAATTCTCCCGTCTGCGCCTCGAGGTCGATGCCCTTGAGGACCTCGACCGAGCCGAAACGCTTGGTGACGCGCGAGACGGTCAGCGTCGCCATTGTCGCTCGGTCATTTGATGGCGCCTTGGGTCAGTCCGCGAACGAAATACTTGCCCCCGAACAGATAGATCAGGAGCGGCGGAACGGCGCCGATCATCACCGCCGCGCTCGCGACATCATAGGGGTGAGCGTTCATCTGACTGGTCGCCAGCGCGACAAGCGCCGCGGTGATCGGCTGCTGGGTTCCGCCGGTGAAGACGACGCCGAACAGGAATTCGTTCCAGATGCCCGTGAACTGCCAGATCACGGTGACGATCAGAATCGGCGGCGACAGGGGCAAGATGATCTTGAAAAAGATTCGCCAGAAGCCGGCGCCGTCGATGCGAGCCGCCTTGATGAGGTCGTCGGGGATATTGACGTAATAGTTGCGGCAAAAGAGTGTCGTGAAAGACAGCCCCTGGATCACATGAACAAGAATGAGGCCATAGACCGAGTTCGAGAGATGCAATGCGCCGAGGATGTAAGCCCAGGGCAGGAGCGCGATCTGGCCAGGCATGAAAACGCCGAGGACGATACAGATGAACAGCGTCTCCGATCCCGGGAAGCGCCATTTCGAGAGAACGTAGCCGTTCATTGCGCCGACGAGAGTTGAAACGATCGTCGCGGGTATGGTCATAAAAAGGGAGTTGAAGAAATTGCGCTTGATGCCTTCGCAGGTGCCGGCGACGCAATAATGCGCCCAGGCTTGCGGCCACGCCTTCAAAGAGAAGCTGTGCGGCAGCGCGATCAGTCCGTTCTGCGTGATCTCCGGCAATTCGCGGAACGAATTGGCGACGACCACGAATAGCGGCAGAAGATAAATGAGCGCAAACAGGGTGAGGAAGGCGTAGATCGCGACGCGGCCCAAGGAATAACGGAGGCTCTCTCGGCGAGCCTGCCAATCGGGGGCGAGGTCGAAGGTCGCGT
Organism: Roseiarcus sp.; assembly: GCA_036510135.1. Classification (GTDB taxonomy): domain Bacteria; phylum Pseudomonadota; class Alphaproteobacteria; order Rhizobiales; family Beijerinckiaceae; genus Roseiarcus. The sequence continues at coordinate 4,686 of DATCEJ010000192.1, forward strand.
CAACCATGGGCGGCCTCGCGGCGCGAGCGCCAGACCGTCCACAAGGCATAAGGAACTAGCACGACCGCCAGCGCCGCCAGCATCATGATTGCCGCGGCCGCGCCCACAGCGATCTCGCCGCGCTGAAACATGAGATCGTAGACGTAGTTTGCCGGAAAGGTCGTCGATATGCCCGGACC
>DATCEJ010000193.1:0-4316 GCA_036510135.1 Roseiarcus sp.
GATCCTCGAGCCATCGCTGACGCCGCCCGCGCTGCCGGAGGCGTTCGTCACTTGGTTCTTCGTCTTGAACCTCGGCGCCGTGATCGCCGTCGTCTTCGCGCTGCTCTACTATTTCGTGGCGCAGCGAAACTTCTTCCAGGAGCGGTCGGAGACGCTGCTGCTCAATATCCTGCCGAAGGAAATCTCGGACGCTCTCAAGACGGACCAGGGCGCCATCGCCGCGCATTACGAATCCGCCAGCGTCCTGTTCGCCGACGTCGTCGGCTTCACCCCGATGGCTGCGGCGATGGTCCCGCTGCGCCTGGTCAATCTCCTCAACGAGGTGTTTTCCGCTTTCGACGATCTCGTCGAAAAGCACGGTCTCGAAAAGATCAAGACCATCGGCGATTGCTATATGGTCGCGTCTGGCGTGCCTCGCGAGCGGGCCGACCACGCGCTGGCTCTGGTGCGGCTCGCGCTCGACATGCGTGAAGCGACAGCGAGCCGGACATACGGCGGCGAGACGCTTGCGTTCCGCATCGGCGTTAATTCCGGGCCGGTGGTCGCCGGCGTGATCGGCCGCAAGAAGTTCATCTACGATCTCTGGGGCGCGACCGTGAATGTAGCGAGCCGCATGGAATCGCACGGGCAAAGCGGGACCATCCAGATCACGCGCAGCACCTACGAGTTGGTCAGCGCCGCGTTCAACTGCGAGTGCGCCGGAACGATCCAGGTGAAGGGCGCGGGCGCTGTGGACGTGTGGCGGGTGGTTGGACGGAAGGGTGGCGCGCGAACTCAAGCCGCCTCCTCCTGAGGGGCCCGCAGAGCGGGCGTCTCGAAGGATGATCCGGTGCTAACCGAAAACGCCGTCCCGTTTCAGGCGAGACTTGAAGTTCTTATACGGATCGAACCGGCAAACTCCACCATGACGGCCTCCTCTTCGGTTCATCCGAACGTCAGGCTCAGCCGGTCAGGCAGACGCCTTCTTGCTCCGCGGCCAGAAGGCGATGGCGAGGCCCGCAATCGCGACGCCGGCCAACATCAGCAGCAGCGACGCCTGTTTGAGCCAGGTCATGGCCGGGATAGAAAGCGCCATGGCGGCGCCGAGAAAGCAGATCCGCAGCGACATCAGATAGATGCCGGCAAGGAAAGCGCCGACGCCGAGCAGCAGCAGCAGGACGAGACCCGCGGCTTGCACGGGCAAGACGAGTTGAAACCCTCGCAGGAGCAGAAGGTTCATCGCCACCAGGATTGTGATCCAGTGCGCCGCTTGCGTCCAGATCAGCTTGAACCGCGTCTGACGGTCAGGCGCGTTCGGCCATGCCGTGATGACGCAGACCAGCCCGATCGCGATCGCCAGGAACTCCCAATAGCCGTTGATCATGTGGCCGGAGAAATTGCTATAGGCCACGCCGAAAATGGCAAGCCCCAGCGCAATCATGTAAGGCAGGTTGCGCATCAGGGTGGCCATCGAAAGGAAGGGCTCGCGGGCAGGCTCGAGCGCCGGTTCCGCGACCAGCTCAGGCTCCGGGTCTAGAAAGTCATTTGGGTCGGTCATCGTCCGTCCAATTTGCGATGGAGCGCAAAAGTGTTTACGCGTCGTCGGCTCCGAGTCTATCTGAATAACGCGACGGCGTCTGATTTGGCGCTTTGAAAGTCTCGGCGCGAACAAAATCAATAGTTAGCCTGGTCTCCTGATCCTCGCGCCTCACGCGTTGCGTTTCACGCAGGCGCGCGGCGCCTTCGGCTTCGTCCGAAGCGACGGGGAGCCGGCGCCAGCCCGCCCGACATTCGAGGTTCACGAGATGCCGACCAAAGCCAAGCCGATAACGCGCAAGCCCGTGCTGATCGATCTCGCGCTCCAGGGAGGCGGGTCGCACGGCGCGTTCACCTGGGGCGTGCTTGACCGCCTGCTCGAGGAGCCGTGGCTCACGATCGACGGCATTTCCGGCACCTCCGCCGGCGCGATGAACGCCGCGGTGCTGGTCTACGGTCATCAGAAGGGAGGAGCCGCTGGCGCGCGTGAGGCGCTGGAAGCTTTCTGGCGGCGCGTCTCTGACGCCGCCCGTTACAGTCCGTTCCAGCGCGGGCCGCTCGACGTCTTGCTCGGGCGCTGGACGCTGGACTCGTCGCCCATGTATGTCGCGATGGATCTGATGTCCCGCCTGGTGTCGCCCTACGACATCAACCCAATGGGCAAGAATCCCTTGCGCGAGATCCTTGCCGAGATGATCGATTTCAAGGTCCTGGCGCAATCGCCGATCCATCTGTTCATCACCGCGACCAATGTGCGCACGGGGCGCGGCAAGGTGTTCAAGAACGACGCCGTAACGCCCGACGTCCTGCTCGCCTCGGCCTGCCTGCCGACGATGTTCCAGGCGATCGAGATCGACGGCGAGGCTTATTGGGACGGCGGCTATTCCGGCAATCCGACGCTGACCCCGCTTGTCCGCGAGTGCAAATCGCAGGACACGATTCTCGTGCCGATCAATCCGATCGAACGTCCCGGCATCCCGCGCAGCGCGGGCGATATCCTGAACCGTCTGAACGAGGTGTCGTTCAACGCCGTGGTCCTGAAGGAACTGAGAATGATGGCGCTCCTGCGCAAGGTCGCCGATCCCGGCGACGGCGAGGGCAAGCTCTGGACCCAGATGCGCGTGCATGTCGTCAGGAACGCCATCATGACCGAGCTCGGCGCTTCGTCAAAGCTCAACGCGGAATGGTCGTTCTTCTCGTTCCTGCGCGACGAGGGCCGCAAGGCCGCGCAGGCGTTTCTGGACGCGCACGGGATGGATCTGGGAAAACGCTCGACGCTCGACATCGACGTCCTGCTCGAGGGAGTGTGAGCGCATGGGGCTCCTCGGCATTCTCATCGCGCTCGGGCTCCTCATCTGGCTCGCGTATCGCGGCTGGAGCATCCTTTTGCTCGCGCCGGCCGCCGCGATTCTTGCGGCGGCACTGGCTGGCCAGCCGCCGCTCGCCCATTGGACGCAAACTTTCATGGCGAGCGCGGCGCAATTCGTCATGCAGTTCTTTCCGATCTTTCTCCTCGGCGCCCTATTCGGCAAGCTGATGGAGGATTCGGGCTCGGTGGCCTCGATCGCGAAATACATGACCGAGCGTCTGGGGCCGCAGCGCTCGGTACTGGCCGTCGTGCTCGCCGGCGCGATCGTCACCTATGGCGGCGTCAGCCTGTTTGTCGCCTTCTTTGTCATCGCGCCGATGGCGCATCAATTGTTCCGCGCGGCGGCGATTCCGAGACGCCTCATGCCGGCGGCGATCGCGCTTGGCACGACGACCTTCACCATGTCGGCGCTACCCGGAACGCCCGCGATTCAGAACGCGATCCCGATGCCGTTCTTCGGCACCACGCCCTTTGCCGCGCCGGGGCTCGGATTCATCGCGGCGATCGTGATGTTCAGCTTCGGCATGTGGTGGCTCGGACGAGCCGAGCGAAGCGCGCGCGCCAAGGGCGAGGGCTATGGGGCGGACGTTCCACACGCGAACGCGGCCGAAGATCTCGTGGTGCGCGAGCGGGCGACGACCGCCAGCACGTTCGATCCGCCGGAAGCAATCCATGGGCGCCCGAGCGACGTCGGGCCGCCGATCGCGCTCGCGGCTTTGCCGCTCGTCATCGTCGTCGCGGTCAATCTCCTGATGTCGCTTGTCGTCCTGCCGCGCATGGACGCGTCTTTTCTTGAGAAGCCGGAATGGGGCGAGACCTCGCTGCCGGCGGTCGGAGGCGTCTGGGCGGTCGTGACCGCGCTTTTTGTCGCCATCGTTGTTCTCGTCGCCGTCAATTATCAGCGCCTGCCGGCGTTGCGCGACAGCATGGATGCGGGCGCCAACGCATCGGTGCTGCCGGTGCTCAGCGTCGCCAGTCTGGTCGGTTTCGGCTCCGTCGTCGCCGCGCTTCCGGCATTCGGCATGGTGCGCGATTGGGTGCTCGGTATCGAGGGCGGGCCCTTGGTGTCGCTGGCGGTCGCAACCAATGTGCTGGCCTCATTGACCGGCTCGGCCTCGGGGGGCCTCACGATCGCGCTCGACGCTCTGGGCGCGACGTATCTCAAGATCGCGCATGAGCAGGGCATCGACCCTGGGCTTCTGCATCGCGTGGCGGTGATCGGCGCCGGAACGCTGGACAGCCTGCCGCACAACGGCGCTGTGGTGACGCTGCTCGCCGTCTGCAATTCGACCCACCGCGAGAGCTATCTCGACATCGTCATGGTGTCGATTGTCGGCGGCCTGCTCGCGCTCGCCGTGGTGATCGTGCTTGGGAGCACGATCGGATACTTCTGAGGCAGGGTGGCGTCCGTCGCATTGCATGCGCCCCCTCT
>DATCEJ010000194.1:0-5424 GCA_036510135.1 Roseiarcus sp.
GAGCTTGATATCCCTGCCCTGCGCCGCCATCGCCGCGAGCGTGAAGCGCAGCGCATCAGCGCCGAAGCGGTTGATGAGGTCGAGCGGGTCGATGACGTTGCCCTTCGACTTCGACATCTTCGCGCCCTTCTCGTCGCGCACGAGGGCGTGGATGTAGACGTTGTGGAACGGGACCTCCTCCATGAAGTGGAGACCCATCATCATCATCCGCGCGACCCAAAAGAAGATGATGTCGAAGCCGGTGACGAGCGCGTCGGTCGGGTAGAAGCGCTTGAGCTCAACCGTCTCTTCCGGCCAGCCTAGAGTCGAGAAGGGCCACAGCGCGGAAGAGAACCAGGTATCAAGCACGTCCTCGTCGCGCGTGAACATTTCGGCCAAGCGAGTGGGATCGCCTGCGAGGGCGTCCGCCTCGGATTGCGTCAACGCGCCGCGTTCAACGCCATCGGCAAGCGCCGCGGCATAGGCCGCATCCTCAGTCTCCTCGACAAAGACCGCGCCCCAAGGCGCGTACCATGCCGGGATCTGGTGCCCCCACCAGAGCTGGCGGGAAATGCACCACGGCTGGATGTTTTCGAGCCAATCGAAGTAGGTCTTCTCCCAGGTCTTGGGAACGAACTGGGTCTTGCCTTCGCGCACCGCGGCAATCGCGGGCTCGGCGAGTGTCTTCGCGTCGGCATACCACTGATCGGTAAGCCAGGGCTCGATGACCACATTTGAGCGGTCCCCGTGCGGCACCGCGTGCGCGTGCGGTTCGATCTTCGCCAAAAGACCGGCGAGCGCCATCATCTCGACGATTCGGCTCCGCGCGATGAAGCGGTCCTGGCCATCGACCGCGGCGATCAGCCGCGCGTGATCGTTGTCGCTCTCCAGGCCTTCGAAGAAGTCGACATTGCCCTTCAGGGTCACTTGCCCCTGCGCATCGAGGATATTGATCGCTCGCACGCCCTCGGCCTCGTGCCGCTTGCCGACTTCGAAATCGTTGAAGTCGTGCGCGGGCGTGATCTTGACTGCGCCTGCGCCCTTTTCCGGATCGGAATACTCATCCGCGACAATCGCGATCAAGCGGCCGACCAGCGGCAGGCGGACGCGGCTACCGAACAGGTGCTGATAGCGCGGGTCGTCGGGATGCGCCGCGACCGCCGTGTCGCCCAGCATCGTCTCCGGCCTCGTGGTGGCGACGGTCAGCCGCTCGCCGCCCTCTTCGCCCTCGGAGTCCACCACTGGATACTCGAGGTAGTAAAGGTGACCGTTGGGGTTTTTGGCCAGGACCTTGGCGAGCGCCGCCGCGTCAAACGGCGCGCCGTCGTCACGGGACCACTTGAAGGAGCCTTTCGTCTCGACTTGCACGACCTCAAGGTCCGAGATCGCGGTCTGGAACTTGGGGTCCCAATTGACGAGGCGCTTGTCCTTGTAAACAAGCCCTTCGCGATAGAGCTGAACAAACACCTTGGCGACCGCGCGCGACAGGCCCTCGTCGAGCGTAAACCGCTCGCGGCTCCAGTCGCAGGAAGCGCCGAGGCGCTTGAGTTGGGACACGATCGCGCCGCCCGATTCCGCCTTCCATGCCCAGACGCGCTCGACGAACGCCTTGCGTCCCATGGCGCGGCGATCCGGCTCCTGCCGCTCCATGAGCATGCGTTCGACCACCATCTGCGTGGCGATGCCGGCGTGATCCACGCCCGGCTGCCACAGCACGTCGCGCCCGTTCATGCGCCAGTAACGGCAGAGAATGTCTTGAAGCGTGTTGTTGAGCGCGTGGCCCATATGCAGATTGCCGGTGACGTTCGGCGGCGGAATGACCACGCAAAACGGTTGCGCTTCCGCCCGGTCGGCGCGACCGGCCCGGAAGGCGCCTGTCTCCTCCCAAAGCGAGGAGGCGCGGCCTTCTGCGGCAGCGAAGTCGAACGATTTGTCCATCATGGATTTCTGGTCTGCGGTCCTGTCGGAGACGCCCTTAGTTCAAATGGCGGCGTTCCGAGCGGCGCCGGCTACGGACGCCGCAGGCGCAAGCGCCACAAGCGCTATAAAGGCATCGTCGCGGTCGAAGTCAACGCGCGACGCAAGCCGGAAGCCTATTTCCGTCCGCGCGCGATCCTCTGAATCTCATCCCGGACCAGCCGCTCGACCATCGTCGGGAGGTTGTCGTCCAGCCATTCCTTGACCATCGGCCGCAGCATGTCGCGCACCATGCTGTCGGCAAGCTTGGCGCTGCGAACCTCAAGATCGGCCGACAAGGTCCCGAAAGACAAAGCGACCGCCTCGTTCGCCTCGGACGACAGCAACGGCTCCGCGCTGGGCTCGCCCGCATCGGCTGCGGGCTCGGCTTCAACGGCTTGCGGCCGACGCCAGACGACAGTCGGTGTGTTCGCGTCGGGGCGCTGGAACGGTCCGAAGGCATCGCCATGCGGTATGGCAGCGCTTTTGGAATAGACAATTTGCGGCGTGGGCGCCGGCATCGGCTGCGGCGCTTTGGGCGCCATCTCCTTCGCGGGGTCATCCGCAATGATGTTGCGGATCGAGGCGAGGATCTCCTCCATCGACGGCTCGTGCGCCCTCTGCGCGCGATGAATCGCCTCGAAATCGCGATCGCTGGGATTCGAATTGGTTGAGCTCATCAGACCGCCTTGCTCCAATCCAGGAGCTTTGACCTATGCGTCGATCGCGAGGTCGCACTACCGCCGACGCCGCCGCCATACACGATAGTCGCTCAGGGCCGCCACAGGCAAAGCCCCCGAGCCAATGGATCTTACTGTCCGCTCGGCGTCCTGAGGCCGATCCACTTGCTCTTCACCTGATCGAAATGCACCCGCGGATCGTACTCGGCGACCGCAAGTCCTAGCGTCGGGATGTTCAGCCGGCCAACCGCGGACAACAACTGGTATGAATCGACCACTTGGTCGTGTTCTGCCTGAACCAATGTCGTCCGTGACGACAACAAAGCCTGTTGGGCGTTGAGCACATCGAGCGTCGTCCGCTGGCCGACCTTGGCCTCTTCACGCACGCCGGTCAGCGCCACTTCGTTGGCGGAGACAGCCGCGCGGGCTGCGCGCACCACACCGACCGCGGCTTCATTGAGGCCCCAGGCGGCGACCACGGCCTGGCGGACCTGGTTGCGCAGCGAATCGGTCTGGATTTCCTGCTGCGACAAGCTCTCCTTAGCCTGGCGAGTCGCGGCATATTCAGCGCCGCCCTGATAGATCGGAATGTTGATCTGGCCCATGATCTGGCCGGACAGCACGTGGAAACCGGGGATCCCGCTTGAGTCGTACTGGTTGGTGATTCCGGCGCTCAGCCCGATCGTCGGGTAAAGCGCGCCTTCGGCGATCTTCACCTGCAATTGCGCCGCGTCGACGCCATGCAGGGAGCCACTGATCGCAGGATGCTCGATCTGTGAGATGGATACCGCCTCGGGCAGGGTTTTCGGCAGCGGCCGCGCGACAGGCTTCACCGGCGCAAGTCTGGTCGGCTGATCGCCGACAAACTGGCGGTAGCGCGCGACCGCGGCCTGCAGCGTCGCCTCTGCGCTGAGCGCGGTCGCCTGTGCGCTCGCAAGGCTCGCCTCCGCCTGCGCGACGTCAGTGCGCGTCACCTCGCCGACCGTGAAGCGGTCCCGCGTCTCACGCAGCTGTTCTTTCAACACATCGACGTTGTTGCGATCGAGGCCAAGAATGGCCGTATCCTCCAGCACGTCCATATAGGCGGTAAGGGCCGAAAGCAGGGTATTCTGTTCGGTGTTGCGCAATTGCTCCCGCGCGCCAAAAACCTGAGACTCGGCTTGACGGATCGAATTGAGCGTTCTGTTGCCGTTGAAAACGGTCTCATTTGCGGTGACGCCGTAGCCGCGCGGTTTCAGATCGACCAGTGCGCTGCCGACGGCGGTGTTATTAGCGCCAATCTCACTCGTTTGGGCGCGTTCGATCCCGATATTGGCAGTACCCTCGACGGTCGGCAGATACCCGGCATTCGCCTTCGGCACCCCTTCGTCGGCCACCCGGACCGCGGCGCGCTGCGCGTTGATGTCAGGGCTAGTCAAGTAGGCCTTGATGAGCGCGCCGCCGATCGTCTCTGCCCGCCCGGCTTGAGAGCCGATCGCCAGACCGACTCCTGCCAAAAGCGCCGCGCGCAGGAAGCGACGCGGCTCTGCGCCGCGCCACACGGCGTGTCGCTTCTCAAACGCGCTTGAGCCCCAAATCATCCCCGCCTCATGCGCCCTTCGCCGCGTCGTGGAATCAAGCGGCCGGCCCTCTCTCCGTCACGTAACTTGCACGTCCAACGCGAAAATCAAAGGCGCGAGCGCGACAGCCTAGACACTTCAACCAACGCCGCCTCCCGCTCGCTTGCCGAAAGCAGCCGAACTGCCAAGCATCATAGGCGGAGAAATCCCCGTCGCGCTATGCGACCAGCGCCTGCCCGCCGGGATGGCGCTATTTTTCCGCGGAGCGTCGCAAAGATGAGACACTTGCCGCCGCGGAAGGCGCTTTTGCGGAAATGAATATCCAAGGGTTTAGAAGGCGAAGTTCAATCGAGGCTTGAAGCCGTCGAGGATCTCCGTTTTGGTTTCGAACAAGGCCCTACGACTCAGTCCTCTACCGTTTTTTTCGTAGATGACCGCCTGAGACGGCTCGGACGACGAGTCGACGCCAACGAGGCGTCCTTGGTCGGCCATCAGCGCGATGAGGCTATCGGGATAGACACCAAACGCGCCCTCGACGACGATGAGATCGAACGGCCCGAGAGCATCGGCCCCGCTATCGAGCGGCCCGACGACCACGGTGACGCTCACGCGATTGTGAAGTTCACTCTTGGCCGCTTCCGCAGCGCCTGTGTCGGATTCCAGGAGGACAACCTTCGCGCCCATGGATGCGAGGAGAGCCGCGCCATAGCCGGAACCGCCTCCCACATCGAGGACGCGATCACTGGGAACAATCGTCGCCGCCTGGAACATTCGCGCGAGGACCATCGGCGCCAACAGGGGGCGAAACTTAGCGCCGCGCGCCGGAAGTTCACGATCCAGATACGCGAGCGACTCATGTTCGGGCGCAACGAAACGCTGGCGCGGCGTCTCGAGGAACGCCGCCAGCACGACTTTATCGACCACCCCGCCAGTGCGAAGTTGGCCGTTGACCATGTGCACGCGCCGGTCAAGCATCGTTTCGGCGGAAATGTGCGTCCCCTCAGCTCAGACCAGCGATCCGGGACGGATCGCCGCCCCAGATAAAAATTGGTTGGAGGCCTCGCCCGGAATCGAACCGGGGTGCAAGGATTTGCAGCCCGTTTTTTCCGGCCTCCGTAACCCTCTGATACTGACGGTAAAACCGAGATTCAGCCAAAAGATGACTGGAATCTAACGGTTTTTCCTTGCATCAAAAGGACACTTGTGGCATCCTATGACTGGGAAACGGCGCTTCGCGACACTGACGAAAT
>DATCEJ010000195.1:0-2098 GCA_036510135.1 Roseiarcus sp.
TGGTCGAGCGGATTTTGCCATTCGTGACCGTGTTTAGCGGCCGTCCGGACGTAGACGTTTCTAACGCGGACCCAACTGTCCTGTCCGCTCTACCTGGAATGACGCCTCAAATCCTTGGCTCGGTGCTGAACGCGCGGGTCAAAGATCCTAGAGATGGACGCGCCCTGCTGGCGCTGCTCGGTCCGGCGAAGGCGTGCGCCACAGCCGACCAATCTAAAGCGTTTCGAACGTCAATCGTGGTCGAATTCGACAACGGCAGGCGTATTCATGCGGAGGTCGTGTTTCGCCTCAAGGACCACGGCGACAAGGGTCAAGGCGACGAACCTTATGAATTGCTTTACTGGCGGGATGATTTCGATGGTCCCATGCAGTCCGCATAAGGACCGGCCGTGACCATCTGGTCTTCGCTCCGCACCCGCGCGTCGACCTGGATCGACGACGTCGCTGCGGGCTTGGCGATTCTCGGCGCGATGCTCCGACCCAGCCACAAAATCGAACTTGTTGAACAGGTGGACGGCTCGTTTCTTGTCGTGGACACGACCAAGGAGGCGGCGGACCGAGCTGACGGCCCGTCGCTGCGAATTGACGAAAGCGGGATTGCCGATCAGGTTTCCCCGCAAACGCGATCGCTGCTTGCGCGAAGCTCGGTCGACGTCATGCTCGCGCCGTCGCATTTCATCTTTCGATCGCTTGAGCTTCCCCAAGGCGCGCGCCAGTTTCTCGAAGGCGTGGTCCGCTCTCAGATCGATCGTCTGACGCCGTGGTCCGCTAACGAAGCCGCGTTCGGATGGAGCGAGCCAACCGACGCTGGTAACGGACAAATCGCCATCACGATCGCGGCTACAGCGCGATCGCTGGTCGCTCCGATCGCGCGGGCGACGATGGCTGCCCGGGCCAATCAAGTCCGCATGTTGACGCGGATCGGCGAAGGACAGAAGCTTGCAATTCCGGTCTTCGCCCAGGATATTGGCGGCGGCGATGAAGGGCAGGGACTGCAGCGGGTTATTGTCGCCGGCTTGGCTCTGTCCGGTTTTGCCTTCACAGTAAGTCTTGGCGCTTGGCTGGTCGTCGGTGGCAGCGATGACGCCCGGTTGACCGATCTCCAGAACCGGATCGCCGAACGCCGCTCCGAACTTATCAATCGGCGCGGTCCAGCGGCAGAAGAGTCGCTCGAAGCGCTCAAAGCCCGGAAATGGGCAACCCCCTCAGCAGTTATGGTTCTCGAAGCGCTATCGAAGACCTTGCCGGATGAGGCGCACCTGACCGAGCTGCGCATCGAGTCCGGCAAGGTGCAGATCGCAGGATTGGCTACCGACGCGTCTGTGCTGATCAGGTTGATTGAGCAATCGCGGCAGTTCACCCAGGCTACGTTTTTTGCGGCCACGGTTAGGGGCTCAAGCGGCGGCCAGAATTTTCACATAGAGGCGCATATCGAGCCTTCATTTGGCGTCACGAATTGACGCCAACCTCCCTTCATCGATTTGTTATAGGCCGGGGCCGGGCTTTGGCGGTTGTGGTCTATGTCGGCGTCGTGATCGCTCTTTTGTCTATCTCGCTGCTCCTCGTCGCGGACCTTAGCGATAAGGCGGCAGAGCTCGCAGCGGTTCAGAAGCGTCTTGATCAGTTGTCCGAGCGGCCTCAGCCGAACCAGTCGGCGTCGATCGGCTCGAATGCGGGAGTGAACGGCTCGCCCTTTCTGAACGGGCAAACGATAACGATAGCGGGCGCTGCGCTACAGCAGCGCCTCGAGGCGGCGATCGCGAAAGCGGACGGCGTACTTATGTCTTCGGAAGTCGACCTCGAGGGCCCCGACGCTAAGAACGGTTTCGTCGGTCTGACGGCCAACATGGAGGTCAGCGAGCCGGCTGTGCAGACGATCCTTTACGACATCGAAGCGGGAATGCCATTCCTAGTCGTGGACAAAGTTTCGATCCAGTCGCCTGAGGTTTTTGGCGAGCCTGAGACTGGACGTACGCGAATGACAATTGGGGTCGTTGGGCAATGGCGGTCGTCAGAGTGATGTGGCAATTTGGGATTCTCTCGATGAGCCTCTGCGCCCTGACGGCGTCAGCGATGGCAGGTCCTAGCGAGCCTGCTC
>DATCEJ010000196.1:0-6809 GCA_036510135.1 Roseiarcus sp.
CCCTACAACGGCCTCAACAGCTTCATCTTCACTGACAGTTCAGGAAACGACCGCGCGGTGCGCTGGTCGCTGACGCCGGCGGCGCAGCCAGTTCCGGTGCCGCCCGCGGAGCTTGCGAAGCGCGGCCCGAACTTCCTCGAAACTGAGATTGCGGACCGCATCAAGGCTGGTCCGGCGCGTTGGACGATGCGGGTCGCAGTCGCCAATTCAGGAGATCCAACCTCGGACCCAAGCAAGGCATGGCCGCAAGACCGACGCAGCGTCGAGGTTGGCGCGCTGACAGTTGACAAGATCGAAGCCGAGGCGGACGGCCCCTGCCGCGACATCAATTTCGATCCGACCGTCCTGCCGAACGGCATAAGGACGTCGGACGATCCGTTCCCCGCCGCACGCTCATCGGCCTACAGGGTCTCCTACGACCGCCGAACGGCCGAGGAGAAAGACTATCCGCGAACCGCCACGGGAGCCGCCCAATGACGAACGTTCAGCGGATCCGCCCGATCAGGATCATTCACCGCTTCAACCCCCTCCAGCGAACGCTGCATTGGCTCATGGCGATCTGCATCCTGGCGATGCTGTTCATCGGCGTCGGTATGGCATCGACCGTTGCGTCGGAATATTTGACGCTCGTGAACATTCACAAGCCGCTCGGGATTCTGATCCTGATCCTTGCGCTGATCCGTCTCATTGTGCGCCTGCGCTACGGCGCCCCGCCCCTGCCCGCGGACCTGCCGGAACCCATGAAGCTCGCCGCGTATCTGTCGCACTATGCGCTTTACGCGCTCATGATCGCGATGCCGCTGATCGGCTGGGCGATGCTGTCGGCCGCGGACTATCCCGTCACGTTGTGGCCCGGCCTCTGGCTGCCGCAGATCGTGCCGCAAAGCGCGAGCCTGCATACGCTGCTCTGGAACGCGCATTTCTATCTCGCCTTCCTGTTCTTCGCGCTGATCCTGATGCATCTCGCCGCGGCGCTATTCCACGCGCTGATCCGCCGCGACGGCGTGTTCGATTCGATGGCGCCGACATTGACGCATGACGAGATCGCGCCGGCGGAGTGAGGATCCCTTGCCTTCGCGCGCCACCCTCAGGGGCTGTACCGTCTTAAACTCTTGACTGACGAATACCGAATTAATGGAGAATTATCGGCCCATCTTCACATGGTCACTAAGCGCGCTGGCGTAAGCTGACGCGCGAACATCATCATATCTCAGACGCTTCGACTTGTTGGCTTCACAAAATTGTGAGTGCAGCCCTCGGAACGACCACGTAAAGAGCGGATTACTCACTACCGAATAAATTCGGGGTCACGATTGTTTTCCGTGTGAGCACCGTGTGTCTCCTGATACCAATCGGAGTGTAGATGGTCCAGCCTGCCAAGCTTGTTTCGCTGGCCACCTCGGTCCCCCCTCACGTCTTGCACCAGTCCGACGTCGCCTCGGCCGCGAAACGCGGTTTCGCCGGCCGCTACGAGGATTTCGAGCGCATGGCGCGAGTTTTCAAGACCTCCGGAATTCGCCAACGCCATGGGGTGCGGCCGATCGATTGGTACCTTACGCCGCTGGGCTGGCCAGAGCGCGCCAGCGCCTATCTCGAGGGAGCCTGCCAACTCTTCGTCGATGCGGCGACCCGCGCTCTGGACGCCGCCGAGCTTGACGCCGCCGAGGTCGACACCATCGTCACGATCTCATCGACTGGGATTGCGACGCCCAGTCTCGAGGCAAGAGTCGCCGGGCGCATGGGGTTTCGCGCCGATGTCGAGCGGGTTCCCGTCTTCGGCCTTGGCTGCGCCGGCGGAGTCTCGGGATTCTCGATTGCTTCGCGCCTCGCCTGCTCACGTCCGGGCAGCGTCGTGTTGCTTGTCGCGGTCGAAGTTTGCACCCTCGCCTTCCGCCTCGATGAATTGACCAAGGCGAATATCGTCGCCACGGCGCTGTTCGGAGACGGCGCGGCCGCGTGCGTGCTTAAAGCTTGCGAGGGCGGCGCCGCCGCCGTTGAGATGAGCGGTCAGCACACCTGGCCTGACACGCTCGACATCATGGGTTGGAGAATCGATCCGCAAGGTTTCGGCGTCATCTTCGACCGTGCGATCCCGCCCTTCGCCCAACAGCACATCGCGCCGGCGATCACCGGCATCCTGGCCCGCGGCGGACTGGCCCTCGAAGATGTCGATCGCTTCGCCTGCCATCCTGGCGGCGCGAAGGTCATCGTGGCCCTGGAGCGCGCGCTGGCGCTCGAGCAAGGATCTCTCGACCACGAACGCGCAATCCTCGCGGACTATGGCAACATGTCGTCGCCGACCGTGCTCTTCGTGCTGGACCGTATCCTGCGCGCCGGCTTGCCCACGCGCACATTGTTGACCGCGATGGGACCTGGTTTCACCTCGAGTTGTGTTTCCCTGAAGAGAGCCGCGTGACGGCCGCCGCTCTGCTTCTCGGATTGGTCACCGCGGAACGAATTGCTGAACTCACTCTCTCGCGCCGCAACACAGCGGCGCTGCTGGCAAAGGGCGCCCTCGAGTTCGCTCCCCGACACTATCCAGCAATCGTGCTGATGCACGCCCTCTGGTTAGCCAGTCTATGGATTTTCGGCGCGACGCGCACGATCAATCCAGCCTGGCTCGCGGTCTTTCTGGCGCTCCAGGTTCTGCGGGTCTGGGTTCTCATTACGCTTGGCCCTCGTTGGACCACGCGTATCATCGTCCTTCCGGGCTCGCCGCTCGTCTCGAACGGCCCCTATCGCATCGTCTCGCATCCAAACTATCTCGTCGTCGTGGGAGAAATCGCCGCTCTGCCCCTTTGCCTTGGCCTGCCTTGGATTGCTCTCATCTTCTCCGGCGCCAATGCGATCTTGTTATCGATCCGGATCCGTGCGGAAAATGTCGCATTGACCGGGTCACGCTATGGCAAACACGATTAAGCACAATATTCCGGTCGCCTCGTCCGTCTCGACGTCGGTCGGATTTGCGATGATGTGCGTCGGCATGTTCATGGCCATCCTCGACGTGCAAGTCGTGGCGACCTCATTGCCGACGATTCAGAGCGCTCTCGACATTCCGCCGGACCAGATGAGCTGGGTGCAGACCGCCTATCTGATCGCCGAGGTCGTCGCGATTCCGTTGACCGGCTTTCTCACGCGCCTACTCAGCATGTGCTGGCTGTTCGTGCTGTCCGTCTCCATCTTCACACTGGCTTCGGTGGGATGCGCCGCGAGCGACCACTTCCCAATGCTGATCGCGTGGAGAGTCCTGCAGGGCTTTTCTGGAGGCACCTTGATCCCAAGTGTCTTCTCGGCGGTTTTCCTCCTCTTTCCAGTCGCGCGTCAGGGTCTCGCAACGACGTTCGCTGGCGTGCTGGCCGTGCTTGCGCCGACCGTCGGACCGATCGTCGGCGGCTGGATAACCGAAACCTATTCCTGGCACTGGCTGTTCCTGATCAATGTCGCGCCCGGGATCATTTCGGCGATTGTCGCCGGCGCCCTGTTGCCGAAGGAGCCGATGCATCTCGGCGAGGCGCGCCGACTCGATGTGTTGTCGCTGGCCTTCATGGCGATTGGGCTTGCCGCGCTTGAAGTGGCGCTGAAAGAAGCCCCGACGCGCGGCTGGACCTCTGGTTTGGTCGCAGGGCTCTTGGCGCTTAGCTTCGCAAGTTCGGTCAGCTTTGTCAGACGGACGCTCAGCGCATCGCGCCCGATCGTGAGTCTTAAGACCTTTGCCGACCGGAGTTTCGCGATCGGTTGCGTTCTGAGTTTCGTCTTAGGCGTCGGCCTGTTCGGCTCCGTCTATCTCATGCCCGTCTTTCTGGCCTTCGTCAGAGGCCATAACGCATTGCAGATCGGCGCGATCATGCTGGTCACGGGGGTGACGCAGCTCATGACCGCGCCGATCGCCGTCGCGCTCGAACAGCGCGTCGAAGCTCGGCTGCTCACGGCGCTTGGGTTCGGGCTGTTTGGCCTTGGTCTGGGTTTGAGTGGACTGCAGACGCCGGAGACCGATTTCAACGCTATGTTTTGGCCGCAGGTCATTCGCGGACTTGCGATCATGTTCTGTCTGCTGCCGCCGACGCGCCTGGCGCTCGGCCACCTGGCGGCGAGCCGCGTGCCTGACGCGAGCGGCCTTTTCAATCTGATGCGCAATCTTGGCGGCGCCATAGGGCTCGCCATGATCGACACCGTCATCTACTCGCGCTCGCCCGCGCTCGGGGCTGGATTCATGGAGAGGCTGCAGGCCGGTGATATCGACACGGCGAAGTTTGTCGGCATACCGCTCGACATGTTCATGAACCGGCCGACGGGCCCGCTCGAGGGCTCGGCGCTCACGATGGTGCAGTCGCTCGTCGAAAAGGCCGCGCTCGTTCAGGCGATCAACGAAGCCTGGATCATGATCGCCGTCTTGACCATCGGCGCTTTGCTTTGTGTGCCTTTCGCCAAGAGGTCGTCCCCGCAGGACGCCATCTAGAAGCGCACCGGTGTTTGCTGCGGCAGCGTTGCCTCAGGCCGCCTCATCGGCCCGTGTCGGAACGGCGAAAAGGGCCATAACCGCGGCCACCAACAGAACCAGACTGCTGGCTCCGAAGACGCCGGTCGCGCCCTTGAAATCGTAGATCGCGCCGCCGCCCGCCGCCCCGATCGCGATGGCGAGTTGAATCGCTGCGACAAGCAGACCCCCTGCACTTTCAGCTTCGTCGGGAACGGTGCGCGTGAGCCACGTCGACCAAGCCACGGGCACGGCGCCGAACGCCATTCCCCAAAGCGCAATGATCACGAGATCCACTGACAGCGGGGTATTGAACATCGCCAGACAGGCCGCAAGGACGGCCAACACGAGGGGCATGGACGCGAGCGACCCGCGCAGACTGCGCTCCAGCATGAAGCCGGAGAGCATCGTGCCGATGAGGTTTGCGACGCCGAATCCGAGGAGCGCGCTGGAAATCATCGCAACTCCGGCGCCTGTCGTGAACTCAAGAAACGGCCGCAGATAGGTGAAGAACGCGAAATGCCCAATGAAAAGGAACATGGCGCACATCATGCCGACGGCGACGCCCGGTCGCTTGAGGACTTCGACAAGTGTGCCGAGCCGCGCCGAGCCTGCGGCGGGCATCCGGGGCAAGGTCGCGGCTTGCGCGATCAGGGTGATCGCGGACAAACCCGCCGCCATGAGGAACACAGCGCGCCAGCCAAAGAGATGACCCAGGTAGATTCCGACGGGCGCAGCGAAGATGGTGGCGGCCGAGACGCCGCTGAAGATGATCGACAAGGCCCGCGGTATGGACGCCTCGGGCACGAGCCGCATCGTCAAGGCTGCTGACATCGTCCAGAATCCGCCGAGCGCCGCGCCGAGCAGGACGCGTCCGACCAGCAGCATGGGGAAGTTCAAAGCGAAAGCCGCGATGAGGTTGGATATCAACAGAAGGATCGTGAAGCCGAGCATGACGATCCGTCGGTCAAGGTTTCGGATGACCGCCGTGACGAGGAGGCTGGATAGCAGCGCCAAGGCGGCGGTCGCCGTCACCGTTTGCCCGGCTGCGCCTTCGCTGATCTTGAAATCAGCCGCGATCGGCGTGAGCAAGCTCGCTGGCAGAAATTCGGCGGTGACCAGGGCGAACACACCCAGCGCCATCGAACCGACCGCGGCCCAGGCCGGCTCGCCAGAGCCCGCGTGGCGATCGCTGGTCCTGTCCGCAAGCAAGTCGGTGGGCAGCGCGCCTCGCGCAGCTGTTTCATCGATATTGCGCACCAGTTCGTTCATCGGCGGTCCTTGCGGGCATGCGTCTTTGACACACCCTTAAGCTATACGGGTCGGACGATCTATGTTAGAAACGCCGATATGATTGATCATTCATCCGGAAACTCGATCGCCACGAGGCCGTCATTGGATCCGTTGAATGAACTTCTGGTCGGAATGCGCCTGACTGGCGTCGAATATCGGCGGATCGAGCTTTCGCCCCCCTTCGGCCTTGGGTTCGGAGCTTCGGAAGGCCGCGCAAACTTTCATTTCGTCGCCCGCGGCCCGGTCTTCCTGCGTCAAGGCGACGCCGTCCATCGGATGGACACGGGGGACGCCGTGTTGCTCCCGCGCGGTGGAATCCACGATGTCGTGTCGCGGCCCGACCTGGCGTGCCGCGACGTCACCGCCTTCACCACCTCCACGCTTTGCCAGGGTGTCAGCGCGCTGACGGCCTGCAAGGCCGGGGAGTGCCCGTCCACGCACGTCCTGATCTTCAGCGGCTGCATGGAGTTCGATCTGGGGGGCATGGGCTCGCTCGTCGGTTTGATGCCCGAGGCCATGTTCGTCGGCACGTTGTCGGACCGCTATCCGGAGATCTTGCCGATCCTGGAAGCGATGGAGCGCGAAACCTGTAGCGAGCGTGCGGGTTTCGCCGGCGTCCTGGCTCATCTCGCCAATGTCGTGGCCGCCTTTATCGTGCGCGCCTGGGCGGAATCGGGGTGCGGCGAGGCGAGCGGATGGGTGTCGGCCCTGCGCGACCCGCGCCTCGGCGGCGTGATATCCGCCGTCCACCGTGACCCGGGACGGGACTGGACGGTGGCGGATCTGGCCGCTGAGATGGGGAGTTCGCGATCGATCTTCGCCGAACGGTTCCTGGCGGTCACCGGCTTGACGCCGCTGCGATACCTGACCGAACTCCGCATGCGGCTTGCCGCGGAGTGGATCGGACGCGACCGCATGCCGATCGATGTTGCGGCCCATCGCCTCGGCTACGGCTCGCATGCGGCGTTCAGCCGCGCCTTCAAGCGGATCAATGGCCGTTCCCCCGGATCGGTTCGTTCCGCCCTGAGGTCCGCGTGAAGGC
>DATCEJ010000197.1:0-4108 GCA_036510135.1 Roseiarcus sp.
GTCTCCTGAAGGTAGAGGCGCACCGCGCTGTCGGTGTGGCTCAGATAGCCGATCGACACATCCTGCCCGATGTGCAGATCGAAATCGCCGCCGCGGGTGGTGAGCACGAACGCGCCATCGATGGCCGGCGCCCAGATGAGCTCGTCCTTGACCAGCTTCTTGACGTGCTCGAGCACGGGATAGCCGTTGTCGACGGTCTCCGCGAGCGCCGTGTAGGCATCCGCGCCGAGCACGACCGAATACGGCCCGTTGACCCCGACCAGGCGAAGTTGGCTCAGCGCCTGGGCGATCGCATCCGGGTACTGACGAACGTCGGCCGGGAGCGTCATGATCGGATTGCTGGTCCCCTGCCGGAGGCCCTCAATGAGAGCCGCCGCGTAGCCTTCGAAGATGGCGCGATCCTCTGCATAAGCGATTGTCTGCGCGGCGTCCTTCGCCGGTTGCCAGTCCGAGTCGTTCGAGCCCCGCTCGACGTCGTCGATCTGCGCGCGGTCAAGCTCGAACGCGACTCTGAGCTCGACCAACGGCTTGACCTCGCGCTGTCGCGCAAGCACGCCCTCGCCCGGCGCATCGATCGGCTTGAGATGGCCGGTTCCGATCGCCGAGAGGCCCGGGCCGCCCGGCCCTTCGACGTCGACCACGCGCCGTCCGGCGAGAATGCGCTTGAGCGTGCGCTTCGTTTCCTCTTCGATTTGGGCCCACGCCGCATCGGAAATCGGGGCAAGCTCGCGATGAAGATTATTCATGTTGGGTTTCTCCTTTGAGGGAGCCGATTCCAAGCGAACCGTCCCACGCCGGGCCTTTAGACGACGCCGGTTCGGCGGTTGATTTCGCAGCCGGCGGCGCCGGCGCCGGGCCGTCTTGCCCAAGCGCGTCCAGGAACGTCGCGGATGGGACAAAGAACAGGGTTCCGGTCACCGCGCGGCTGAAGTCCAGCAGCCGATCATAATTGCCGGGCGGCTTGCCGATGAACATGTTCTCGATCATCTGCTCGGTCACCCGCGGCGTGCGGCAATAGCCGATGAAATAGGTGCCATATTCGCCCTCGCCGACTTTGCCAAAAGGCATGTTGTCGCGGACGATCTGAAATTCTTGCCCGTTCTCGGTAATTGTGGTCAGCGCATTGTGCGCCGATGTCGGCTTGACCGCGTCGTCGAGTTCGATATCCGCGAGTTTTGTACGGCCGATGATGCGCTCCTGCGTCTCGGTGGGCAGCGCGTTCCATGCGACAAGATCATGCAGATATTTCTGCGTGATCACGTAGCTGCCGCCAGCGAACGCGGCGTCCTCGGCGCCAATGAGCGCGGCGTCGATCACCGCTTGCCCACGCGGGTTCTCGGCGCCGTCGACGAAGCCCAGAAGGTCGCGATCATCGAAATAGCGAAAGCCATGCACCTCGTCGACCGCAGTGACGGCCTCGCCAAGTTTGGCCATGATCTGCGCCGCAATCTCGAAGCACAGGTCCATCCGCTTGGCGCGGATATGGAACAACAGGTCTCCGGGAGTCGCGATCGCCTGGCGCGACCCGGCCCGGAACTCTCGGAAGGCGTGAAGTTCTGCGGGACGTGGCTCGCCGAACAGGCGATCCCAGGCGTCGGAGCCTACTCCCATCACGCAGGAGAGGCCGGCCTCGAGATCGCGAAATTCAACCGCGCGAACCAGGCCCGCGAAGTCCGCGCAGAACGACCGCGCGATATCGCAATTGTCTTCGCCCTGATTGATCGTGACGACCAGGAAGATCGCGGCGCGCGTCAGCGGCGCCGATACCGGCTGTGCAATAACAGCGTCGGGCTCTGAGGTCGTGTCCGCCATTGATCTCCCCGCCGCCGTTCTCTTGTCCGGAGGGCGGCCGCGGATCAAGACTTATCTTTTGATCCAATTGTCGCGGCGTTCCTCGCTTTGCGAAGCTCTCGCGAGGTTTGGTTAACCCAAACCGGAATATGAGCTCGTTCCGCTGGACCTCTCATGTGCGTTGCAAACGATTTGCTCGCGTGGGCTTGATTGCGACAGCATTGTCTGCAAGCTGAGTTGGTCGGGCTTAGGGCGCGAGGAACGCTACGGGAGGGGAAAATGCGGTTTGGCTTCTTGATCGCCGCCGTGGCGGCGCTCTCAGGGATTGCAGGCGCTCCTGCGGCGCGCGCAGGACTGATCGGAGACGGGACTAACACCGTTAGCGCGTTCTTCTACCTCAACGCGCCAGCGACACCATCGGGCGGCGGCTGCGACCCATCCACCCAGAGTTTTTGCGAACCGCAATTCAACTTGAATACTGGCATGGCGCAGTATGTTCTGACCATTCCTGCGCATTTCGACCAAGCTCCGACCAGCGGCTCGACGACCGACGTCGGGGACACGCAGATCGTCATCACAAACCAAATCTCCCCCACGTTCTGCAGCGATGGCGTGAGCGCTGGATCGGCCTGCACTGACCCTTTCACGGGTTTCGAGTTCCTTTTCTCCTCCGGCGTGGACATCACCGGGGTTAGCGTCGATTCCAGTAGCGATTTTCTTCCGAATGGTACGCCGCCGCATCTCGGACTGCAGTTGCTTTCTCCGACCGACATTCTGGTCGACGTAACCGGAGCTGCTCCCACAATCGGCGGAAAACTCATCCTCGACGTCACGACGGGCGGCGTGACGCCGGTCCCCGAACCTTCGACCTGGGCGCTGATGTTGCTGGGCTTCGCGGGGCTCGGGTTTGCGGGATGGCGCCGGATGGCGCAAGCGACATAACGCTCGCGCGCCTCGTGCGAGAGCTTGCGGCGGGCGCCCCTGGGCCAGTTTTGCGGCGGCGCGAAATCGCATAGGCTCGCCTGCCATGTTTTCCCCTAACCTCATCGCCCGCGCCACTAATCTCATCGCCCGCTACCGTGAGGCTGCCCTCATGGCGGCGACGGCGGAATCGTGCACCGGCGGCCTTGTCGCCGGCCTACTGACGGAGATTCCCGGGTCTTCGGACATGCTTGAGCGCGGCTTCGTCGTCTATTCGAATGCAGCCAAGCAGGAGCTGCTCGGCGTCCCTGCCGAGACGCTTGTGAGCTTCGGCGCGGTGAGCGAGCAAACGGCAGTCGCGATGGCGGAGGGCGCGCTTCGCGCCTCACGCGCCGAGGTTGCGGTCAGCGTCACCGGAATCGCCGGGCCGGACGGCGGGAGCACGGAAAAGCCAGTCGGCCTCGTCCATTTCGCCTGCGCCCGGCGCGGGAAGCCGACCGTCGCGCGCGAAGAGCGGTTCGGCGCCATCGGCCGCGAGGAAGTTCGGCTAGCCTCGGTCAAGGTCGCGCTCGATCTCCTCGAGGCTGCAGGCGGCCCCTAAGCCCGGTCGGATCGACGTTTTCGCCAGTGCGCGGCGGCCGCGGCAGATTGGGCCGGCCAGGATGCACACCCCAGGCGCCGATCGTCAGTCAGACGCACAAGGCGGCTGCGTTACGCATCTCAAGCCGGACGGGTCGAAAACTTGCGAAAAGTTCATCTTCGGTAACGGAACGTGCGTAGTCCCCTCCAGTTAGTAGGGCAATGGGAGGCGCACCTCAAGGATGAAACAAATGACTGATCTCAGCAAGACCTTATGTGCGGTTATCTTGTGTTGCGGCTTCGCTGGTTCGGCAGTTGCGGCAACGGCCACGACTCCGACCGGATCGACCAACAGCCAGGCCACAACGCCCAACACGCAACCGCCAGCGCATGTGAGTCAGAGGCTGCGCGATGATCTCACGAAGGCTGGCTTCAAAGACATCACAATCATGCCCTCGTCCTTCCTGGTCCGAGCCAAGGATTCGCAAGGCAATCCCATGATGATGGTCATCAATCCCGATTCCCTGACCGAAGTGTCAGAACAGTCGGCCCCCGCCGTCTCGGGCGCGATGAACGGAAAGGCGACCGGCTCTGCAGCAAATGCGACCGGCTCTGCATCGAATCCGACAGCCTCTGCGTCGAATGCGACCGCCAAGCCCACGACGCCAGCGACGAAGCCATAAGCAGTCAGGCGCGTCGCTCCCGGCGCGCCTCCTCCCCCGAAAAAGCTGCACGAGTGAAAGAGATCGCAGGCCCGTGCTTTTACGATGGCAAGCTGACCTTTCGCATAAAAAGGAGGACGACCGCGCGCGGTGGA
>DATCEJ010000198.1:0-2042 GCA_036510135.1 Roseiarcus sp.
CGGACAGCGTCGCGTCGGGGTCGCCACCGAACTTCTCGCGGCTGAAGACGGGCATACCGCCCGGCAGCCGCACGTTGATCGCGCGGCTCAGGTGAAAGCAGTCATAGCCCAGCTTGAGGAACAAGGTGAAGACCTGCGGGCCGCCAATGACGGCGACCGTGCCGGAACTTAAGGCCAGCGCGTCGCAAGCGTCATCGAGCGAGGCCCCGGCCGGATTCCAGAGCCGCGCCCTTGGATTGTCGGGGTCCGGCGCGAGGTTGGCGACGTGTCGGGTCAGGACGAGCCTGCGCCGGCTCATAGCGTTCGCATGACCTTCCTGCGAACGGCGCCCGTTCACGACCAATTCGGCTTGATCAAGGCCTTGCTCGAAATGGCGTTGGTCGGCTTCGAAATGCAGCGACGCCGGCTGAACGCCACTCGCGTCCGCAAGCATGCCATCGGCGGAGGCGATGACATAGGCTTCGATGCGAAAGGCGCCGATCATGCCGCGCGTTTATTCGTGGTTGTCCGAATTCACGAGCGACAAGAACTCCTGCCGGGTCTGCGGCTGGTCGCGGAAAACGCCGAGCATCCGGCTGGTGACGAGGTCGGCGCCGCGCTTGCGGACGCCGCGATCAATCATGCAATGATGCGCCGCCTTGACCACCACGGCGACGCCGCAGGGCTTCAGCACCTCCTCGACCGCGTTGGCGATCTGCGCCGTCAGCCGCTCCTGAATCTGCAGGCGCTTGGAGAAGATCTCGACCACGCGCGCGAGCTTGGAGATCCCCACCACCCTCTTGTCGGGAATATAGCCGACCCACACCCGGCCGATGATCGGCGCAAGATGGTGTTCGCAATGACTCTCGAAAGTGACGCCGCGCAGCACGATCATCTCGTCATAGCCGTCGACCTCGCTGAAGGTCTTGTGCAGAACTTCGTGCGGATCTTCGTCATAGCCGGCGAAATATTCGCGGTAAGCGCGCACCATGCGATTGGGCGTCTCGATCAGGCCGTCGCGATTGGCGTCCTCGCCAACCCATTTCAGGATGGTGCGAAACGCGTCCTCGGCCTCGGCGTCGCTGACCGCCGGCTTGCCGCCGCCGGACGCCCCGTCGAGATTCTCTTCTCTCAGCGCCATGGCTCAATCTTCCTTATTCGCGCCCCGAAGCGCGCCCTGCCGCCATTTATGCGCTGCCGGCGGATTCTTAAAGGAGCGTTTATCCCGCGACCCTGGAGAAGTCGGCCACGGCGTGCATCGCCTCGCGCAATTCGTTGAGCAATCTCAAGCGGTTCAGTCGCGTTTCCGGATCAGGATCGTTGACCGTCACGTCGAGGAAGAACCCATCCACCGGCGCGCGCAACGCCGCCAGTGCCCGCATGGCGCCTTCGAAATCCTCGGAGGCTGCGTGCTGGCGGGCGGCCGCGCCGGCGGAGACGACGACGTCGGCGAGATACCGCTCCGCTGGCGGAGCGAGCGGGGTCTGAACATGCTTGCCGGCGAAGGCTTCAGCGCCGTCCTTCTTTTCCTCGGCCCGCAAAATGTTGGCGGCGCGGCGATAGCCCGCGAGCAGATTCTTGCCGTCCTCGGCTTCGAGCAGTTTTCCGAGCGCCTCGACCCGGCGGACGATCATGAGCAGATCGTCCTGCCCCGGCAGCGCGAACACCGCGTCGATGAGATCGTGTCGCGCGCCCTTTTCGCGGAGGTAGACTTTCAGGCGATCCGCGAAGAAGGCGAGGAGGTCGAGTAGAACAGGAACTTCATCCGGTTGAGCGGGCGCTCGAAACCTCAATCTCGCCCCAAGTTCATTGGCTTGAGCGGCGAGCATTATAAGCGTCTGCGAGCTCTCGACGTTCTGGTGGGCCTGTCGCGTACTTAACTCGCGCTGATGCGCGATATTGCTGTGTACGCGCACAAAACGAAGGGGATTAACGAGAACCCTGAGCAGGTTCAGTCGCAGCCCGTTCTCCAGCACGATGCGGATCACACCGAGAGCCGCGCGCCGCAGCGCGTAAGGGTCCTTGCTGCCGGTTGGCTTCTCGTCGATCGCCCAGAAGCCGAC
>DATCEJ010000199.1:0-2606 GCA_036510135.1 Roseiarcus sp.
TAGTGACAAAGCCCAGCTTGCGCAAGGTTCGCCTTCGGAATTGACGGCTCGCACAAGACAAAACAAAAGAACGCCGCCCGCGAGTGCGGACGGCGTCCATTGGCAGCGCGCGGGAGGGAACGCGCCGCCAAAAGGCGAACAGATCAGACAGCGAGCTTGAACGACCTCGCCACCTGCTCCTTGATCGGCTCAACGGCGCCTGCCATCGCCTTTTGAGCGAGCGCGCCGAAGTCCTTGCCCTGGCCAGTCATCGTTTCGACCTGCTTGCGAACGAAGTCGGTCTGCAGCGTGATGAGATCGGGTAGCGACTTCACGGCGAACACGGCCTTCAAGAAATCGAAATTGGCGTCCGCATTGACGCGCATCGCTTCGAAGGCCTTGGTGTGGATGGCGAGCGCGCCGTCCTTGGCGGCCGCCAAACTGACCTCGAACGCGTTTGCGGTTTCATCCGCCGCGGTCTTGGCTTTGGCGAATGCCGCGCGCGACTCGACCACACCCTTTTCGAGCGCGGTGCGGAGGCTCAGTTGAACCTCTGCGGCGGGCCCAGCGGCAAGTTTGACTTCGCTCGGCAGGACGGCCTTGACCGCCGCTACGGCGGTTTCCACGGGAGCCGCGGCGGAAACCTTCAGAGGGGCGGCGGAAGCCCTCAGGGGGACAGCGCTTCTCTTGTGTGCTTTGGCCATGGACTAACCTCGATGTTGGGGTTGACGATTGCGCGTTGATGATGGAACGGGCGGGGCGACGCCGATGCTCAGCTTGAACCGGGCGTCAGGCTCTTCTGCAGGACGGAGCCGAATTCCTTGGCCTGCTCCTGCAACACCGCGAGCTGAGTTTTCAGATACTCGCTCTGAAGAGCCATAGCCTCTTGCGGGTCTTTCGCCTTGACCAGCTTTTGAGCCAGATCGAACGCCGCGTTCACATTGCGCT
Organism: Roseiarcus sp.; assembly: GCA_036510135.1. Lineage (GTDB taxonomy): Bacteria > Pseudomonadota > Alphaproteobacteria > Rhizobiales > Beijerinckiaceae > Roseiarcus. Next base: position 928 of record DATCEJ010000199.1, read on the forward strand.
CGGTATAGGACAGAACGTGAGCGCCGACCGATTTCGCGCCGCCCTGTGACGTCGCAGCCGCTTCACCAGCGGCGCCGCTCGCGCGCTGAGCGGTCGTGAGAAAGCCCTCGAACGCCTTGCGCGCCTGCTCTACGCTGCGCTCGGCGAAATCGCGCATTTCGTTTGGAACCTCAAACGGCGAATTGGACATGCTATTTCCTCTCGCGGGGGCGACCAAGAATCGGCGCCCGCTCTTTGAATCCGTTATAAACCGATTTTTGCTGCAGTGCAACATATTTTGCGCCGCCAGGGATTTTAACCCTGAAAACAATGAGAGACGGCGGCGCCGTGGCGCAAATTCAACAACCACGTTAAGCTTTCGCTAACGATAAAGCCCGAATCGTCGGTAACGCGACTGCGCCGATCCGATGTCCTATTCACGAGCGCCGACTTTGACCCATTCGCCGCCATCGTCCGCCGCCGATCTCAGGGCGCAGTCGCGCGAACGCGCGGCCGCCGCCTTCGACCGGCGTGACGCGCCAGAAGAGTGGCTGAAAGACAAGGCGCGGCTCGCGATCCTGTCGCCGCCTGGCCTTCTCGTGAGTGCGAGTCCGGCCATGCTCGCTCTGTTCGGGGCCAGGGACTGCGAGGCGCTCGAGGCTCGGCTCGTTCTGGGCGATGGACCCTCGGCGCGCCGCTTGCGACGCTTGGCGACGACCCTTCCTCTCGGCGAGCCCCCGCGTCTCGAGCAGATGCGCCTCGTGGTCGAGCGGCGTCCGGCCAGCGTCAACTTGCATTGTGTGCGCATTGCCGGACCGGGAGACGCAAGCTGGCTTTTGGTTTCGGCTCCGGCTCTGGGCGTTGCAAGCGACGAAGCGCCCGAACTCGCCGAGGCGCGCGAAGCTCCGCTGCCGGAAGCGATCTCGGCGCTGGATTTTGGCGAACAGCCGGCGCCGCATGGGACCCGTGCGCCGTCGCCGAATTCGCGCTTCCTGTGGACCCTCGACGAAGAGGGCCGCTTTGGCGCCCCGCACCCCGTGCTTGTCGCCGCGGTGGGGACCAATGCGCCCGGACGCGGAGAGTCGCTCGAGGCCCTTCTCCGTCGCGTCGGATTCGATGGTGGCGAGTTGGCCCGCGTGGTTGGCGAGCGGGGAACGTTTTCCCGTGTCACTCTCGAATGGCCCGTCGCCGGGCTTGATCGGCGCCGGCTGATCGCGCTGTCCGCTGCGCCGATGTTCGGCCGTCATCGCGAATTTTTGGGCTATCGCGGCTTTGGCGTGTTGGGCGAGGAGATCGAGGCCGTCGCTGTGTCCGAAAGCAGTCCGTCGGCAGAGCCCGAGGAGGACCATCGATCCGGGCCGTCCGAGGCGTTCGAACCCGAGCCCTCGCGGCCCACGAGCGAGCGCGAAGTCGAGGCCCCGGCGCCCGAAAACGCCGGGGAGCCGGTTGAACCGAATCTCGAGCTTGCGGCAGACGATGCTCCCAATCCCTTGCCGTCCGAGGCTTCACTTGAGAGGGATGGGTTTGAGTTCGCTCCAAGCCTCACTGAGGCGAGCGACCCCGACGCGCTCGTAGCGGAAACTGCGCAGCCGGATCTGACCGGACGCTCCGCGGAGAGCGAGCTTCAACCGTCCCCGCCAGAGCGCACCGCCGCGATTTACGTCCTGCGCCACCCGTCGGCCGGCGCCTCGTCCAACATC
>DATCEJ010000200.1:0-11115 GCA_036510135.1 Roseiarcus sp.
CAAAGGTGAGCGCTTTCATGGGGCTTGTCTCCTCAAGCGACTTGCTCGCGACCACGAGCTTTGGGGCATCGAAGCCCTTTTTCGCTTTCAGCGCAATGGCTCGCACTCGGCGGTCATCCGTCTTCTTTGTCGTTCATGGGATGCAGATCGCGCACCATCGCCTTGGCGCGCTCGTCGAGCACGTGGGTATAGATCTGCGTCGTCGCGATGTCCGCGTGGCCGAGCAGATCCTGAACGACGCGCAGGTCCGCGCCGTTCTGGAGCAGGTGACTGGCGAAGGCGTGGCGAAGCACGTGCGGGCTCACGCGCGCCGACGGAATTCCCGCGGCGGCCGCGACGCGTTTGAGATCGCGCGCGAAGGCCTGGCGCGTCATGTGGCCGCTCGCGCTCGCGGCGGGAAACAGCCAGGCGCTCGTCGCCGCCCCCGGCGAGACTTGATCGAGCAGCGCGCGAAACGCGCCGATCGCGGCGCGGGCGGGCCCCGAGAGCGGCGCCAGGCGATCCTTGTCGCCCTTGCCGCGCACGGGGATGAGCGGAGACTTGGCTGTGGCGATCGACTTCTTGAGACTCAAGGCTTCCGACACGCGCAAGCCCGAGCCGTAGATAAGCTCGATGAGACAGGCGATGCGCGCCGCGTCCAGCCGCTCGCGCGACGGGCGCTCCGCGACTTCGAGTCCCTCGCGCGCCGTCGCGATCAGGCGCTCGACCTCGGCCAGGCTCAAAAGCTTCGGCAGCGGCCGCGAGCGGCGCGGGCCCTCGACCGCCAGCGTCGGGTTGTCGCGCCGCCAACCTTCGGCGTACAGGAACTTGTGAAACTGACGGATCGCCGACAGGCGGCGCGCCAGCGACGCGGCGCCAAGTTTCTGCGCGCCGCGGGCCGCGAGGAATCCGCGCACATGAGTTGTGTCCGCCTTCAGCGCGTCGACGCCCTTAGCCTTCAGATAGACTTCGTAGTCGGCGAGATCGCGCCGATAGGCGTCGATCGTGTTCACGCTCGCGCCGCGCTCGGAGGCGAGCGCCTCAAGGAAGCTGACGATGTGAGAAACCGTCCGCGTTTTCATATGGCGAGCCTATGGTGAACCCGGCCGAATCGTCGACCGCGTCTACACAGTGCGGCTCGATTCAATCGCAATCTGCACTACTCCTCCTCGAACAGAGTGGGCTGCGATCCCTCGCGCCGCGGCTCGGCGAGGCCGAGATGGCGGAAGGCGTGGGAGGTCAAGAGGCGCCCGCGCGGCGTACGCTGCACGAAGCCAAGCTGGATGAGATAAGGCTCGATGATGTCCTCGATCGCGTCGCGAGGCTCGGAAAGCGCGGCGGCGATGGTCTCGACCCCGACCGGTCCGCCGCCGAACTTGAGGGCGATGGTGTCGAGATAACGGCGATCCATTTCGTCGAGCCCAATGACGTCGACGTCGAGGAGCTTGAGCGCGTTGTCGGCGAGCGCGCGCGTCACGCGCTTTGCGCCTTCGACCACGGCGAAGTCACGCACGCGCCTGAGCAGGCGCCCGGCGATGCGCGGCGTGCCGCGTGAGCGCCGGGCGATCTCGTTCGCGCCGTCGTCGGCAAGCGCGACGCCGATCACTCGGGCGCCGCGCGCGACGATGCCCTGCAGCTCTTCGGTGGTGTAAAAATTGAGCCGGATCGGAATGCCGAAACGATCCCGCAACGGCGTGGTGAGGAGCCCCGCGCGAGTCGTCGCGCCGATCAGGGTGAACCGGGCAAGATCGATCTTCACCGAACGCGCCGCGGGCCCGGCGCCGATGATGAGATCGAGCTGGAAATCCTCCATCGCCGGATAGAGAATCTCCTCGATCGCAGGATTGAGCCGATGGATCTCATCGATGAACAGAACGTCCCGCGGCTCGAGGTTGGTGAGCTGCCCCGCGAGATCGCCCGCTTTGCCGATGACCGGGCCCGAAGTCGAATGAAAATTGACGCCGAGCTCGCGCGCGACGATCTGCGCGAGCGTCGTCTTGCCGAGGCCAGGGGGCCCGACGAACAGGACGTGATCGAGCGCCTCGCCGCGAGTTTTGGCGGATTGGATGAAGATTCCCAGATTCTTGCGCGCCGCTTCCTGACCGGCGAAATCGGCCAGGAGCTGAGGGCGGACCGCCGTCTCGTCCTCGGGACGCTTCTCGGCTGAGATGAGCCTTCGAGGCGCTTCGGCCATTTCAGCCGCCTTCGCCCGGGTGAAGGCGTTCCGACAGGGTCAATTCCGGTCGCGTGGTGAGCCCGATGAGGTTTGCGGTGAATGCGCACACAAGACCGGCGATCGCGGCGCAAGCGATAAAAGCATGGCCAAGCGTGACGCCGAACCGGCCTGGAAAGGCCCAGTCGATGCCCTCAGGGCTCACGTTGGTCTCGACCGTCATCTCGAACGAGGCCCACAGCGGGTTGAGGCGCAGGAGGAGGCAATAAACGAGCACGCCGCCAATGAGAGCCGCGACCAGCGCGCGCGGCGCGCGCTCGGGCGCCACAGCGTCCCACATGGCATAAAGAAGCCCGGTCGCCGCGGCTGGCCCAACGCCGACAACATAGGCTGCGATCAATCCGAGGGCGTGGCCAAAAAACGTGCTGATCAAAACCATAAGCCCGATCGCCTCGAGATCGGTCGGCGTTTTGAAAACGATGGAAAGGGGAATGAACAGCGCTCCGCCGACGGCCGGACCCAGCGCTGCGAACAGGAGCACGATGCCGGTCATGGGGACAAAGAAGGGACGGCCGTTCATGGCGATCCCTTGGCGACATAGACGACGCGTGGCAGCTTAGCGAAATGCGCGTCGCACGTAAGAAGGTCCGCGCGCGCGTCATTAGCCGTGGCGAAGATGATCGCGTCTGCCGTGGCGAGGCCGTGTATTTTCGCAAAGGCCGCAGCCTTCGTCGCGATGTCTGTCGTCAGCGGAGCGACGACCAACTCTGTGGAGAAGGCTATCGTCCGAGTAGCCACGGCGTCTGACATCTCCCGCGTGAGCCATCGCGACAGCTCATATTGAACAATAGTCGGGACAACCCACTGATCGTTCCTCGGCAGCTCCGGCGCCAATGTCTCACCCAGGGGCGAGCCGACTATCCATTCGATCCAAGCGGACGTATCGACCACGCGCATCAGTAGCGATCGTTTCGGTCGCGATAGCCCTCGGTATTGGCCCCGCGCGCGATCCCCGCCAAGTCTTCGCGTTTTGGCACCGGGACGATCACGTAGCCTTCGGGCTTGGCGATGAACGCGACCTTCTGGCCAGGCCGCAGTCCGAGATGCTCGCGGACTTCCTTCGGAATGGAGATTTGGAATTTTGAGGAGACCGTTGCGATCGCTGACATCTGCCTTACCTTCTGTCTATCGATCACGGTATCGTAAGACGTCTCACTGCGCCAGTTCCTTGAGGCCTGCGCGGATCAGGGTGGCGGTCTCGGCCGCCGGTCCGAGCTGAGCGGAAATCCTGGCGACAGCGGCGGCGGCCTGGACTTGGGCGTAGCCGAGGCCAACGAGGGCGAGGACCGCGTCCTCGGCTGCCTTGGCGAGCTTGGGCGCACGCTCGAAGCCCGCTTCCGAATGGGCAAAATCGGCGCCGCCAAGCGCCGGCGCCTTGTCCTTGAGCTCAAGCACGAGGCGAGCGGCGAGCTTCGGGCCCACGCCCGGCGCACGCGCCATCATGGCCTTGTCTTGTCGCGCGACCGCCGCGCTCAAAGCTTCCGCCGAGAGCGCGCCGAGAATTCCCAACGCGACCTTGGCGCCGACGCCCTGCACGCTCTGCAGCAAACGAAACCAATCGCGCTCGCCCGGCGTAAGAAAGCCGTAAAGCCGGATCGCGTCTTCGCGCACATAGGTCTCGATGAGCAACTCCGCTGGCTCGCCGACGGCCGGAATTGCGCGCAGGGTGCGGGCCGAGGCGGAGACGAGATAGCCGACGCCGTTGACGTCGAGGATCAAGGCCTCTTCGTCGACGCTGTCGACGATTCCCTTGAGCTTGCCGATCATGCCGCGCCTCGTGCGCGCGCCCTGCGGTGCTGGGCGTGGCAAATGGCGACGGCGAGCGCGTCGGCGGCGTCCGAAGTCGAGGCGGTCGAGGCCGGCAACAGCATTCGCACCATCATCGCCACCTGCCGCTTTTCCGCGTGGCCGACGCCGACGACCGTCTTCTTGATGAGATTGGCGGCATATTCCGCCACCGGCAGGCCGCTCTGGGCCAATGACGCAAGCGCGACGCCGCGCGCCTGCCCGAGTTTCAGCGCCGATTGCGGATCTCGGTTGATGAACGTCTCCTCGACCGCGGCCTCATGCGGTCGCTCGCGCTCGACCAACCCGGTCAGCAAGCGATGGATCGCCGCGAGACGCTCGGCGAGCGCGGTCGCGGCGTCGGTCTCGATCGAGCCGCAAGCGATGAAGCTCAGCCTGGAGCCGGCAGCCTCGATCACGCCCCAGCCTGTCTTGCGCAGGCCGGGATCGACGCCGAGAATGCGAATCGCGCCGATGGTCATAAAACATCTGATAGCTGATTTTGAACGCCAACGCATTTTGCGCATGCAAGTCAGTGCGTTTCGATCCACCCCCGCTCTCGCGGCGCCCGGCCAGCGAATCGCGTCTCTTTCCACCGGCATTTCGGTTCCGCGCCTTGGCTCGCCTGCCGCGGCTGCGATAGCTTGGCGGACGAACCCACGTGATTCTCGAGGAGCGGCGTGAAGACCATAAAGAAAAAGGCCACGCCGCCGCCGCGTCCCGTTGCGATCACGCCCCATTTCGACTTCGAGCGCGAGGCCTTCGCAGACGGCCATCGATGGGTCGCGGGCGTCGATGAGGTCGGACGCGGCCCGCTGGCCGGGCCGGTCGGCGTGGCCGCGGTCATTCTCGATCCCGATGATCTGCCCGAGGGGCTGAATGATTCGAAAGTGCTCCTGGCGCCCGCGCGCGAATCGCTCTGCGAGATCATCTTCGCCAAGGCGCTGAGCGTTTCCGTCGTCTTCGCCAGCGTCGAGGAAATCGATCTTTTCAACATCCGCGGCGCAGCGCTTCGGGCAATGGCGCGGGCGGTCGCGGCCTTGAGCGTGCGTCCGCACTTTGTGCTGATCGACGGCCGCGATCTGCCGGACGGCCTCATCTGTCCCGCGCGCCCGATCATCGACGGGGATGCGTTGTCGATGTCGATCGCCGCCGCCTCGATTGTCGCCAAGACGATGCGGGACGCGCTGATGCGCAATCTTGGGCTCGAATACCCGCAATATGGTTTTGGCGACCATGTCGGCTATGCGACCGTCGCGCACCGCCGGGCGCTGGCCTCGGCGGGTCCCTGCCCCTATCACCGACGCTCGTTCCGACTCGAGCCTCGGCAAGAATGACAGGCCGCGCAAAAAGGTTTCGAAAAGGTTGAAACCTAATATTCGTTAAAACGACTTACGCCGTACGAAAACGACACAGCGGCATGCCGGCCGGCATAACCGGACCTTTACTTTAAACCGAGCATAAACGACGCGCCGGCTCAATTGATCCGGTCAAGCGTCGAGTGATTTGCGTTCATGCGTATCGCGCGTGCCGGAGCGTTCCGCCTCCCCGCCCAGATTCAGGTTTTGCGTACTGGGACCGGCGAGGCGAAACGCCCGGCCGCACTTCTCGAGCCGCTCGGCGAGGCAAGCCCCGCTCCGCGCGACACAATCCTCGTCGGCGACTGCGTCGCGGAAATGGCGAGGCTTCCTGCCGCCTCGGTCGATCTCGTCTTCGCCGATCCTCCCTATAACCTGCAGCTCGAAGGCGCATTGTCGCGGCCCGACCAGAGCGTGGTCGACGGGGTGGACGACGCTTGGGACAAATTCGCCAATTTCGCCGAATACGACACCTTCACGCGCGACTGGCTGACCGCCGTCCGGCGGCTGATGAAGCCCGCCGCGACGATCGTGGTCATCGGCTCCTATCACAACATCTTCCGCGTCGGCGCGATCTTGCAGGATCTAGGCTTCTGGATCCTGAACGACATCGTCTGGCGCAAAGCCAACCCGATGCCGAACTTTCGCGGCCGCCGCTTCACCAATGCGCACGAGACCTTGATCTGGGCGGCGCGCGGCCCCGAAGCCAAGGCCTATACGTTCAACTACGAGACTTTGAAGGCCGGCAACGAAGATGTGCAGGTCCGTTCCGACTGGTATTTTCCGATCTGCACCGGCGGGGAGCGGCTGAAGGACGAGAGCGGGCGAAAGGTTCACCCGACGCAGAAGCCCGAAGCGCTGCTCACGCGGGTGCTGCTGGCCGCTTCGAACGCTGGCGATCTGGTGCTCGATCCGTTTTTTGGCTCCGGAACCACCGGCGTCGCCGCGCGGCGGCTGGGCCGCTCGTTCATCGGCCTCGAGCGGGATCTGGCTTACGCCAAAGCGGCCCGCGAGCGGATTGAGGCGGTCGAACCGCTGCCTGAATCGGCGCTCGCGCTCGCGCCGACGCGCCGCAGCGAGCCGCGCGTGGCTTTCTCGAGCGTCGTTGAAGCTGGGCTGGCGCGCCCGGGCGAACGCCTGGTCGATGCGGGACGCCGCCATAGCGCTCTGGTGCGAGCCGATGGCGCGCTCGCCGCAGGGCCCGTCGTCGGCTCGATCCATAAGATCGGCGCGTTGGTGCAAGGGCTGCCCGCCTGTAATGGCTGGACCTTCTGGCATGTCGAGCGCGCGGGCCGACTGGCCCCGATCGACGATCTTCGCGCCGCCATGCGCGAATCGATGCGCGAGTCGGCCGAATAGCTTCCGTTCGAGAAGGTCTTGGCGCCGTCAGGCGAAAGCAGAGCTAGTCTGCCGGGCTTGAAGCCTCCGGTCTCGGCAGTCGGACTTTGGCCAGGATATCCTCGACCTGGGCCGTTGCGCGGGTCGCCGGAAAGAAGCCATCGACGATCAGATGCGCGAGGCCGTGCACGAGGCCCCAGGCGGCCATAGCCGCGGGATTGTCGTTGAGCGACCGTGAATCGACATCGGCGACGTCTCGCACGAGCATCGCCTCGACGCCCGTGCTGGCCGCCTGGAGGGCTGGATATTTCGAGCGCTCGGCGAGAACGGGCCCAAACATGAGGCGAAACAGGCCGCGGTTTTGGTTGGCGAACTCAATATAGGCAAGACCCCCCCGGACCAGCGGATTGGCGCCCCGGGTCCCGCCCTCCATCGCCTCAGCGAGCTCATGGAAACCCTGCGCCGCAACCGAAGCAAGGAGATCCTCCTTGTTGGTGAAATGGCGATAGGCGGCCGTCGCCGACACGCCTACGCGGCGGGCGGTCTCGCGCAATCCAACCGCCTGCAACCCGTTCTCGTCCAGAATCTCACGGGCCGCAGCCAATAGCGCGACCGGCAGATTCCCGTGTCGATAGGACCGCATGGAGTCCATTGAGCCTCGCCTGTCCGTGTTCACACTGTGAACGAACGGCGCCGGTCAAGGTTCCATTCCCTGAACTCTAAAGCTTCCACGCTGCGGCGGTCCGACGCTCTTTCAGGCCCATTTCTCAGCGATTTCAAGCCCGCCTTTAAGGCGCAGGAAGGCGACAATCGCTTCCAGCCCTTCTCCTATTTTCATGTTCGCGAGCACGAATGGACGGCCCCTGCGCATCATGAGCGCGTCTGTGGTCATCACCTCGAGCGAGGCGCCCACGTAAGGGGCGAGGTCGATCTTGTTGATCACGAGCAGGTCCGAGCGCGTTATGCCAGGGCCGCCTTTGCGCGGTATTTTCTCGCCGCCCGAGACGTCGATGACATAGATCGTAAGATCGGCGAGCTCGGGCGAGAAAGTTGCCGCAAGATTGTCGCCGCCCGATTCGATGAGAATCAGATCGAGGTTCGTGAACCGCTTGCGCATTTCCGAGATCGCGGCGAGATTGATCGAGGCGTCCTCGCGGATCGCGGTATGCGGGCAACCGCCGGTCTCGACCCCAAGAATCCGCTCAGGGGGAAGCGCGCCGGCCTCGACCAGAATGCGGGCGTCCTCCTTGGTGTAGATGTCGTTGGTGATGGCGGCGATATCGAGCTGGCCGCGCAGGCGCTTGCAAAGCTGCTCCATAAGCGCCGTCTTGCCGGAGCCGACCGGGCCGCCGATGCCGACACGAAGAGGTTGTTGGCTGGTCATGATCGGAACAATCTCGAATATTGCGTCTCGTGACGCATGGCGGCGATGTCGGCACGGAACGCGCAAGAGCCAAGATCGGTCAAGCTTGAGCCCGACGCCTCACGAGCGAGCGCGCGTATCCGGGGGATGAGCGTCGCCTGGATCTTCTGGCCGTCGGTCTGGCCGATCGGCCCGAGGCGCACGACAGCGGAAACGGCGGCGGCGATTTGGGCCAAAATGAAGGCCTGAAGGCTCGCCTCGAGCGGCAACCCGTGACCCGCCGCAGCCGACGCGATCGCCGCTGGATAAGCGACGCGTATCTCCAGGGAAAGCTGACGCAGAGGCTCGCAATCCCAGGCGGCGCGAGCGGCGACGACAAAGGCGGCGCCTTGAGCCGTGGTCTCCAGGCGCCGTTCGGCGGAATTGGCGAGCGCGATTGCCAACGCGTTCGCCTCCGCGAGGGCCTCCCAATCTTCCGCTATCGCGGCGCGAAAGCATTCCGCGAACAGGAGCGCGTCGGCGCGCAGGGCGCCGTAGGTCAAGAGATCGACCAGCCAGCCGCCGAGCGAGCGGGCGTCCTGGATGTCGCCGCTCTCCACGGCCCATTCCAATCCTTGCGAATAGGCGAACGAGCCGACCGGGAAAGCCGGCGACAGCCAGAGCATCAGGGGAAGCAATGCCGCATCGATTTCGGCTGCGTCCAATGGAGGCGCGCGCGAGATGGTCACCGGCGCAAAGCCGTCATCGGGAGCTCAGGGCAAACTGCTTCAAGGTCATCGGCGCCCATGGTCATGCTGGTGCTCTGGATGATCGCAATCAGCGTGATCGTGGTCGTGATGCGCATGGTCATGGTCGTGATGTTGGTCGTGGTCATGATCGTCGTGGTCGTGGACGGGCCTGCGATCATGGTCGTGATGCGCGTGATCATGGCCGTGGTGGTGAGCGTCGGGCGCGCCGCCCTCGGCTTTCACATAGGCGCCGCCTTCGGGATTGAACGGCGCCTCGAGCGCGATCACGCGGGCGCCAAGCCCCGCGACCATCGCCTCGATCACGGGATCGCGGCGGATACGGAGCGCCTTTGGCAATATTTCGGTTGGCAGATGGCGGTTGCCGAAGTGCCAGGCGACGCGGGTCATCGCCAATGGGTCTGCCGCTCGGATCTCCGCCAGCGGTTCGGGCTCGGCCACCACTTCCACCAGGCGTCCGTCCTCGAGCCGCAAACCGTCGCCGCCGCGCAGCATTGCCGCCTCCGCGAGGTCGAGCAGGAATTCGAGCCCGCCGACGCCGGTCATGACGACGCGCCTGCGATAACGGGCATCGAAGTCGAGCACGACCGTATCCGCCGGAGCGCCCGACCACTGGCCGGCCGGTACGACTTTGTCAGCGCGCAGCATCAGTGCCTTTCGGGTTTGGGCGGCCCCACGATTGAAGAGGGGGTCCGCTCGGACCGAGTTTGAACGAGAAGCGAAGCAAACGCCAGTCGGCCTGTAAGCCGGGTTCTGTATGGCCGGGGCTCATCGCCCCGACGTGACGGCCATTCCTCTGGGACGCCCGTTACCGGACCCCTCAAGCAACCAACCCGAGCGGCAGGGCCAACGGACAAGGCCTTGCGACGCTTAACGCGCCGCGCGTCGCTCCTATTCGGTTTTGCTCCCGGCGGGGCTTGCCATGCCGCTGACGTTGCCGCCCGCGCGGTGCGCTCTTACCGCACCCTTTCACCCTTGCCGTCTCGCTTGATGGCCCTGCGGCCAGCGATCCGGCGGTTTGCTTTCTGTGGCGCTTTCCCTGGGGTCGCCCCCGCCGGACGTTATCCGGCGCCGTATCCGTATGGAGCCCGGACTTTCCTCCGTTTCTAAGCGGCGGCCGTCCGGCCGACTGGCGGAGGACGCATATGTGGATTAGGCACGAACGGTCAAGCATAAACAAGACTTTGCGAGCCGGGCGGGGAACCTATGACCCGCCTTGTTCATTGAAGACTGGCCCCGATTGTGGGATTGTGGCGTTGAGCGGACAATAGGTGCATCCGCCGCCTCGTATTTAGGCCTAAGGGCGTCGGGACGCGACAAAGATAACTTGGGAGCCCCTCGGGGATGAGACGGACGGGAGTTTGCATCGCATGACAAGAATTCTGGCTCTTTCGGCAGCCCTTGCCGCCGCCCTTTCCGTCTCGGCCTGCGAAACGCCGCAGCAGCAGAATGCGCTGATGGGCGGCGCGCTGGGGGCGGGCACGGGCGCGCTGATCGGTTCGGCGGTGTCGGGCGGCAGCGCTGGGGGCGCTCTCGCGGGTGCGGCAATCGGCGCGGGCTCAGGCGCCCTGATTGGCTCTGCCGCCACGCCCGGACCAGGGTATTATGGCGGACCTCCGCCGGGGGGCTATTATGGTGGGCCGCCGCCACGCCGTTGCGCCCAGTGGGCGTACGATTACAACGGCAACCGGGTCTGCACTGCGTTCTATTGAGGCAAAAGGGGAAACATGAAAAAAACTCTTACTCTGGCGCTCGGCTTGGTCGGCGCCCTTTCGCTGTCGGCCTGCCAGACGCAGAGTCAGCAGACGGGCACGCTGGCTGGAGGGGCGATCGGCGCTGGAACTGGCGCCTTGATCGGCTCGGCGGTTTCTGGCGGCAGCGCAGGCGGGGCCATAGCTGGGGGCTTGATTGGGGCCGGAACAGGCGCTTTAGTGGGCAACGCCGCGACCGCTCCAAGCGGGCGCTGCGCGCAGTATGGTTACGACTATAACAACAATCGGGTCTGCACCGCTTTCTATTGAACCCAAAGGGGGAAACATGAAAAAGATTTTCACTGCACTAGCTTTGGTCGGCGCGCTGTCCGTTTCGGGCTGCTACACACCGCAGCAACAACAGGGCACGCTGGTCGGCGGCGCGCTGGGCGCCGGCGGCGGCGCGCTGATCGGCTCGGCGCTTACGGGCGGCAGCGCCGGCGGCGCGATTGCTGGCGGTCTTATCGGCGCGGGCACGGGCGCGCTGATCGGCAACTCCGTCACGGCGCCCCGCTATCATGGGCGTTGCGCACGATGGGGCTGGAACAGCTACGGCCACCGC
>DATCEJ010000201.1:0-4307 GCA_036510135.1 Roseiarcus sp.
TGCGCCGTAAAGGCCCATCATGAAGTCTTCTTGCCCGTGGCCGACGAGCCCGCCGATCCCGAAGATTTCTCCACGATGGAGCTCGAAATCGACGTCAATTGCCCCCCCGGCGCGAAAGCCTTTCGTCTCGAGGACGAGAGCACCCGGCGCGCGCGAGACGTAAGGCGGAAACAAGTTCCGGGGGTCGCGGCCAACCATCAGGCGGATGAGGCCATCGGGATCAAGTCCAGCCAAGGGGCGATCGGCGGTGACAGATCCGTCCTTCAGAACGGTGACGTAGTCGCAGAAGTCGAGGATCTCATTCAGCCTGTGCGAGATATAGAGAACGGCTACGCCACGGTCGCGCAAGCGCCGAACGAGCCTCATCAGTATGGCGACGTCCGGCGCAGAGAGCGATGACGTCGGTTCGTCCAGGATGAGAACGCGCGGCTTGATGGAGAGTGCTTTGGCGATTTCGACGATCTGCCGGCGGCCGAGGGGCAATCGCCCTACTGGGGTATCCGGCGATTCTACGAGGTCGAGCTCTTTGCAGATTTCCGCGACTGCGGCGGCCAGGCGCCCGTAATCGACCACGCCGCCCCGGCGAGGGTAAGCGCCGAGGCCGATGTTTTCCGCAATGGAAAGATGGGGCGCAAGACTCAGTTCCTGCTGCACCACGGCGATGCCGAGCTGATGCGCCTCGCGCGGCGCCAAAGAAGCGATCGAGCGGCCATCAACCAGGATCTGTCCGCTGTCGGGCCGAAGCGTGCCCGACAGCAGGTTGATCAGCGTGCTTTTGCCCGCTCCATTCTCGCCAAGCAGCGCGTGAATGCGGCCCGCAACCAGTTCGATCGAGACCTCGCGAAGGACGGGATTGCCGAAAAAGCCCTTCGAGACGCTCCGCGCTTCAAGGACCGCCTGTTGCACGCCCATTTCGCCGCGCGGTTTTATGGCGCGAAGTTACTTCTTCAGGCTTTTCGCGATCAGCTCGTCGAACAGCTTCGTATCGTAGGGCGAATAGATGTAGCCATCCGCGGCGAAGTCCTTTGCTCGGGCGAGGTAGCCGTCGAGATTGGCCTCGTCGATAATCGGCAGGGGCACGTCGATGTAGGCCGGGATGTCGTCGCCCTGCAAACCCTTAACCGCCGCATAGACCGCGAAGGCCGCGAGCCAATTCGGCTGCTGCGTCGCCCAGGCGGTGAGCTTCTTCTGCTTCCACATCTCGAGGAATGGCCGATAGTTCTCGCCTGTGATCGGAACGAGCTTGCGGCCCTGCTTCTCGAACGCGGTCACCGCTCCCGCCGAGAGCGCTCCGCCCTGGCTCCACACGCCGTCGATCTGAGGATTGCTGAAGAGCAGGTTGGTGACGGCTTCCTGCGCGGGCGCGGCGTTATAGGGCGTATTGGTCTCCGCCAGAATCTTGATGCCAGGATTGGCCTTGAACACCGGCTCGGCGCCTTTGCGCCGATCGTCGCTGACCGAGACGCCCGCGGGTCCGTTCAACACGAGGATGTCGCCCTTGCCATTGAGCTGCTTGACGAGCCATTCCGCGGCGAGCTTGCCCCATTGTTGCTGATCGGTGTCGATCTTCGTGGTCAGGTCCTTGGTGTCGACAAGGCTGTCGAAATTGGCGACCGCGATTCCCTTCGAGCAGGCGTCGGCGATGACGCGATCGAGCGCGGTCGCCGAACCGGCGTCGACGATGATCGCATCGAGCTTGGCGTCGATCATCGACTGGATCTGCTGGATCTGCGTGTTGGCGTTCCCCTGGGCGTCGGTGATCGTCAGGCTATCGACCAGGCCCTGCTTCTTCAGCACGTTCGCCATATCCTCGATCGTGCCGGTCGTCTCCTTCATCCACGTCGGGATCGAATAGATGTTGGCCCAGCCGATCTTGAAAGGCGCCTTGTGCTCGCCCTTGATGCAATTGGCTGCTGCAAGCGCGGAACCCGCGCCTGCAAGCTGCAAGAGGGCGAGGGCGGCCGCGACCACAGGCGCGAGGCCAGGCCGGGCAAAAATCATCTTGTTCATGTCAGCATTCTCCGTTCGCGAAGGTCACTTGCCTGATCCGGGTCCGCGCCAACCACCCTCGATGTTGCGTCGCGCCAGCCGTCCCCAACCGCCGATTGGCGTATGCGCACGTTAACGATCCGCGTTTCGATAAGTCAACGCGCCGAGCTTGCGTGACGAGGCCGGACGATAGTAGGCGGAAGTCAGAAGGGTAGCGCGATTCCTGATGCGGTCGCTGAAAATCACACCTGACCCGTGGAGCTTTGAGCATGGCCGGACTGTATCGCGGACCGATCATAGACGCGCATATTCATCTGTGGGATCTGGCCATGGACCGGCATCCCTGGCTTCGCCCCACCGGGGGCGCCATTCAGGCGCTTGGGAATCTCGCGCCACTCCGACGAAATTATCTGGTCGACGACTACCGGCTCGACGCGGCCAACCAGAACGTGGTCGCCTCCGTGCACGTAGAAGCCGCCTGGGACCGCGCCGACGATCCTCTGGCCGAGATTGGGTGGCTGGAGACGCTCGACAAGTCTTCCGGCGTCGCTGCGCGTTACATCGGTTTCGCCGACCTCACGGCTCCGGATGCGGCGGCTGCACTTGACCGTCTCTCGGAGGTCAAGCGTTGCGTCGGCGTGCGGCAGATGCTGAGCTGGCATCCGACCGAGCCCGCTCGATCATTTGCGCCACGGCCTGGCATCGCTGACGAGCCGGCGTTTCGACAGGGCGTCGCGCTGCTCGCCCGGCATGACCAGCTTCTCGAGTTGATGCTCTATCCTTACCAGGCCGAAGAGGTCGCCCGGCTGGCGCTGGATTTCCCCAACCAGACCTTCGTCGTCAACCACTGCGGCAGCCCGATCGATCGTGACCCCGAAGGCATGGCGCGATGGAAAGAAGGGTTGAAGCGGCTCGGCTCGGCGCCCAATATCAAGATCAAGATTTCAGCCTTGACCGCCTACGATCCGAGCCCGACGCCCGACAGCCTGCGCGAGGTCGCGCTGCATTGCATCGAATGCTTTGGCGTCGATCGATCGATGTTCGGCAGCGACTTCCCGGTCGGTCGCCTATGGACAAGCTTCGACGCGATCTTCGACGGCTTCAAGGCCATTGTCCGCGATTTCTCCGAAGCCGATCAGTCCGCGCTTTTCCATGACAATGCGTGGCGCGTCTACCGCATGGACGCGCTCTGACGCCGGCCGCTCGGACGAAGGCTTATTTCTCTGTGTATTTCTTGGCCCATTCGACGCCGTCCCAGGTGATCATCTTTGTCGGCACGACCTTGATCAGGTAGCGCGGGCGGTCGTAGGTCGGCACAAGATATTCCGGGCCGCGCTCGCCGAGGTAGCGCACCGAGGTGCGGTTGGCGACGCCCAGGCACTCTCCCTGCATCGGAGCCGGGCCGGAGACGATCTCAGCCTTGCCCTGCGCGACGATGCGTCTGTACGTGCCGCTGTCATGCGCGCACGAGATGCCGACATTTGGATTTGTCTTGATGTGCGCAATCCACGCCGCGCGCTCGCGCACGACCATCCAGAAGGCTTCGCCGTCCCATTCCTGCCAGACCGGGGTCACGTAGGGCACGCCGTTTTGGTCGATGGTGGCGACCCGCGCGACCACCGGCTCGGCCAAAAACTCCTTAACTTCCGCAGGCGTGAGCTTGCGGTTCTTTCCCATCCATTCGGGGTGCTGTTTGTCCGTCATCTCACCGTGTCTCCGTCACTGTGCCGGTATCGAACGACTGGCGAACGCGGAAATCAGCCCCCGAATTTCTCGTTCCCGAGTGGGACTCTTACTTAATGAACGGGGTCCAGGACGACCACCGGGATCTCGCGGTCGGTTTTGAGCGCGTAGTCGGCATAAGGGGGCCAAAACTTGAGCGCCTTCGTCCAAAGTCGGCTGCGTTCTTCGCCCTCGACCGTCCTCGCCCGCGCCTTCAGCTTCTTCGTCCCGACCTGGACCTCGACTTCCGGGTTAGCGAGGACATTGCGGTACCATCCGGGATGTTCGGGCGCGCCGCCCTTTGAGGCGACGATGAAATAGCTGTCGCCTTCTGTCCCGTAAAACAGCGGGAAGATGAACTTGTCGCCGGACTTGCGGCCGGTGGTGGTGAGCAGAAGCGCCGGCGCGGTGATCTCCCCCCGGTCAGGCACGTCGACCTTGTACATGTGCCCCTCCTTCCCGCCGCTCGCGAGATAGAGGTTCGTATGCTTGACCATCCATTCCGGCATGTTCGGAGCGAGCTTCGCTTCAGCCATCGTGTCCTCCTTGGAAACGGTCGAAGCATAGCGCCGGGCGCCCGATCGGCCAAGCGGGCA
>DATCEJ010000202.1:0-6012 GCA_036510135.1 Roseiarcus sp.
CCGAGATCGAGACCTCTACGTGTTTTGCGCAAATACTAGCGACGGCACGATCGTTGCGATTGGCAATCCCAATCTCAAGCAAGCGCTTGGCACAGACATACGCGCCGCTCAGAACTCTACGGGCGAGGCGTTTGGCGTGGAAATCTACGCGGCAATGCAGAAGCCAGAAGGCGAAATCACCGAGGTCGGCTATATGGCCCCAAAGCCGGGCGCTGATAGTACGCCCGTTGCGAAGGTAAGCCTCGTGGCGCGGGCCGGCTATGATCTCGGCTGCGGCGTCGGCTATTATAAGTAGATGGGCTCCGAACCTGCATTCCGTGGCGCGCCGGCACGGACGGCGCGCTGACCTACTTCGCGCCGCACGCCGCGGAGAAGCAGAAGAAGAACGCCCGCCGCGTTCACGCGGCGGCGCGACCGCCCCGATATGGGGTCGCTCGATAAGTTGGGTTGCGGAAGCGTGGCGCGAAGAACTACAATTCCGCGTTGAAATGCGGCGGGACAACGCCCGGCGGGATCGGAGGTCGCCATGCGCACGGTCGGAAAAAGCCGAGGCTTCGCTGCATTGCGCAGTATTGTATTGGGACTGTTAGCGCTGATCGCGCAAGGCGCCGCGCCGTCCCATTCCGAGGAATGCAAATATTTCAGCGCGCTGCCCGATGATTGCGCGCGCGCCGGGTATCGAAAATTCGATGGCTTACGCGACTATCGTTACGAGGAGATCGAACTCTTCGCTAAGGATCCGCTGAAAAAGGTCCTCTACGTCAGCGTTTACGATACGACGGGCCTTAACGGCGGTGACGAATCTCACGATTCCGCGCCCGCATCGCTCGCCCAAAGTCTTGATCCAAAGAGGATAGCCAAACAATACCAGGCGCTCGCGGCACGGATCAGTCCTCCTTACCGGTGGACGATCGACTGGCTCGCGGATCGCGTTGGCACAGTCAGGAGCTTCGACGGTCTCAATGCGGCGTGGATGGGAAACAACCTCGCGTCAAGCGCAGCGATTGCACCAAAGCCGGTCCCGCCGTCGCCCTACCATACGACGCGTACGGCAAGAACGGTCGTGCAAGGCTTCAAGAAGGGATCGGAGGTCTATCTGCTTGATGACCCCAAGGGCCAGACCTGGGTGATGGTGTCATACAGGGATGCGCCGGGCCAGACGATCGATAAGCTCAAGTCCCTCGGCGATCTCCTCAAGCTGCCACAGGGATGGAAATTTCGGACCGCCCCGCTTTCTAATGAACTGACGCTTGAGCCCAAGGCTGGTGTTGCCGGAATCATTCAAGACGACAAGGGCGACCTGTATCATATAACGGGGCCCCGACAGAGCAGCTTCGTTCCTTAGTCCTGGCGCGTTGCTTTGGAGCGGCCGGACACGTGAATATTTTGCCGCAAAGTTGCCTGACCGAAGCGTCGCTTCGATGAACGAGATTTACTCGCTTGAGAAAGCGCAGGATGCCTTTGACCGTATCTTGAGCGGCAAGGCCCGGTTCCGCGTCCTGCTCAAGATGGACGGCTGAGTCCTCGCCCGCATTTGCGGCCCATCCGACGCCGGCTCCTCTCAGCAGACGCGGCTGAGGCGCCTCGCGCTTTGTTGAACCCTTCCCATGGCGCTGGAAGGTATACAGAAGAGGGAGCGGCGCCCTAAGCGCGAAAATCAACCCAGGAGGATGGTCATGGACAGGAAGAAGGCGTCCGACTTCCCGCAGGAGCTTCTGAGCCTTTTCGACACTTATGTGCATGGGGGCATGAGCCGCCGCGCCTTCCTGGACGGGGCGCAGAAGTTTGCGACGGCCGGCGCCAGCGCGGGCGCGCTATTGGAGATGCTGAAGCCCAATTACGCCTGGGCGATTCAGGTGCCCCCCGACGACAGCCGCATTGTCGCCAAGAGAGTCGATGTTCCGTCGCCTCAGGGCAACGGCTCGATCAAGGGCTATCTCGTTCGTCCGGCCAGCATGGAGAAACTGCCCGCCGTCCTGGTCGTCCACGAGAACCGAGGCCTGAACCCTTATATCGAAGATGTGGCGCGGCGCCTCGCGATCGCCAATTTCATCGCCTTCGCACCCGACGGCCTCACTTCGGTCGGCGGCTACCCGGGTGACGACGAGAGGGGCGCGGCGCTGTTCAAGCAGGTCGACGGGGCCAAGATGCAGGCGGATTTCGCGGCTGCCGCCAAGTGGCTGAAGTCCCTGCCCGATTCGACCGGCAAGCTTGGCGCGATTGGCTTCTGCTTCGGCGGGGGCGTCGTCAACAAGCTTGCCGTAAGCATGGGGTCGGGCCTCGACGCCGCGGTTCCCTTCTATGGTCTTCAGCCGAGCGCCGCCGACGCGGCGAAGATCAAGGCGCCGATCAACGCCCAATACGCGGAACTCGACAC
The DNA here is from genome assembly GCA_036510135.1 of Roseiarcus sp. Lineage (GTDB taxonomy): Bacteria > Pseudomonadota > Alphaproteobacteria > Rhizobiales > Beijerinckiaceae > Roseiarcus. Next base: position 2,378 of record DATCEJ010000202.1, read on the forward strand.
GCGCATCACCAGCGGCTGGCCGGCGTTCGACGCCGCGCTGAGCGCGGCTGGCGTCACCCACGAGGGGCATATCTACAAGGGCGCGAACCACGGCTTTCACAACGACACGACGCCCCGTTACGACTAGGTCGCGGCGAAAGAGGCGTGGCAAAGAACGCTCGATTGGCTCAACAAGTATCTGCGGACATGAGTTCGTTGCGCAGAACTTACGGGGTTCCATGAGTCGGATCTTTCTTGCGGGCGCGTCTGGCGTCATTGGCCGCCGACTGACGCCCCTTCTCCTGGCCCACGGCCATTCGGTCTGGGCCGCGACGCGGTCGCGGAACAATGGCGAATTCCTTCGTCAGCTCGGCGCGCGCCCGATCTTGGTTGACGTCTTCGACGCAGAGGCGCTGGCGACAGCGGTCCTCGAGGCAGAGCCAGAGATCGTCATTCACCAGCTAACGGATCTGGCTGTGCTTCACGATCCGGCAAGGCGATCCACCGCCCTCGCCCGCAACGCACGCATCCGTGACGAAGGAACTCGCAACCTTGTCGCAGCCGGGCGCAAGGCTGGCGCGCGTCGATTGATCGCTCAGAGCATCGCCTGGGCCTATGCGCCTGGGCCTCGGCCCTATGGCGAGGACGATCGGTTGGACCTGAATGGGGAGGGCGACAGGCTGGTGAGCGTGCGGGGCGTCGCGGCCCTCGAGCGCCAAGTCCTTGGAGCAGCGCCGATGGAAGGCTTTGTGCTGCGCTATGGCCGCCTGTACGGCCCCGGCAGCGGCGCGGATGCGCCCCCCAGCCCGCCGGCGGTGCATGTCGATGCGGCGGCTTACGCCGCGCTGCTGGCGATCGACCATGGCCAGCCGGGGGCCTTCAACGTCGCCGAGCCAAACGACGAGGTGTCGACCGACAAGGCGACCGCCGCGCTCGGCTGGCGGGCTGACTTTCGGATGGATGCAGCCTGAGCCGCGCTTTGCCTTTGGGCGGAGTCGGTTGGCCACCTTCGTTGCGGCGGACCGGCCGCTCATCCGGTCAATTTGGGTTTTCTTGGCCCGTCGCGATTTTGCTGCGAAAACCCCCGCTCAGGGCTGTTGGATTTCCTTGGATTTCCTTGGATTCTCTCGTGAGAATCGAGACTTATCAATGGGTTACGGGGGAAAAGCGTAGAAAATATTTTCGCGCGCCTCTTCACCTGATAGCGCCGCCGCAGCAATGGGCGGCTACGGTTCTGGCGGGCGAAAGGGCAGGATCGCTCATAAGGCAAGGCTACGCTATTTTCTAATTTTCTGCAATGGATTGTTGTCAGAGCCGCTCCGCCTCTCGCTGCCCAACTGGATAGATAGTGGATTTGGATATGTTCGCATTTTCTCGCGCCTCGCTGTCGAAACAAGCCGAGATGGCGCGTCTTTGGAGTGGGCGCGGCACGAAGGCCGCGGCTCTTCAAGGAGGAGACTCATGCAATACATGTTGATGATCCATTCAGACGAGAAGGCGATGCAGACGACGACGCCGGAAGAAAACGGTTCGATCTTGGCGGCCTACGGCGCTTACATGAAAGCGATGGCGGACGCGGGAGTCAGCAAGGGCGGCCAGCGGCTGCGCCCGACTTCGACTGCGGCAACCGTGCGAGTCCTGAACGGCAAGGCCCAGGTGCTCAACGGCCCCTATGCGGAGGTCAAGGAGCAACTCGGCGGCTGTTTCCTCATTGACGCCCCCGATCTCGACGCCGCGATCTCCTGGGCGGCGCGCTGTCCGGGCGCGCAGTACGGCGCGATCGAAGTGCGGCCGATCTGGGAGATGTGATCTGCCTCGATGCGGATAAGGAGGGGTTGGCGCATATTTCCCGGTCGGCCGTCGAACCTCAGCGGGAACGAGCGTCTTTGCACTGAGCGCGGACAACAAGCCGCGCCATTTTGAGGAGAAGAATCATGGAATACCTGTTGCTGCTTCATACTGACGAAAAGGCGATGCAGGCGGCGACGCCCGAGCAGACCGGGGCGACGCTCGCGGCCTATGGCGCTTACATGAAGGCGATGGCGGACGCCGGGGTCAGCAAGGGCGGCCAGCGGCTCCGCCCGACCTCGACTGCAACCACCGTCCGGGTCAAGGATGGCAAGACCCAGGTGCTGAACGGTCCCTATGCCGAGGTCAAGGAGCAGCTGGGCGGCTATTTCCTCATCGACGCGCCCGATCTCGACGCGGCGATCTCGTGGGCGGCGCGATGCCCCTCCGCGCAGCATGGCGCCGTCGAAGTGCGCCCGATCTGGGAGATGTGAACGCTTGAGGCGGCGAGGCGGACGAGCCAGGTGAAGCGCGTCGGCCATTGAGAGGCCGACGGGTCGACCAGCGCGACAAGGGTCCTTCTCGCCGCCCAGCTCACGGGTCGTTCGCGCAGGACCGGGCGCCCGCGATGTTCACCGGCGCGCCTCGTGGGCGATCGGAAAAGCCTATAACGGGCCGCCCGTGCTGAGATTCTCTGGTGAACATAACGTAATATCAATATGTTATGATGACTATTTCATGTTAGAATAGAGTATGCTTCGTAAGATCTGCAAGAAAGGATCCGGCTCCGGCTCCGCGCGCCGAGAATCGCGCCGGATGGACAGAAAAAGGCGCCTAAGCCTCTGAAATGACCGAACCGGAGCCAAAGCTGCATAGGCCGTCAAGCGCCCCCGCGCGAGGCTCCGCGCCGAAGGCGGGACGCGACGGCGCCGATGCCCCCGCGGTCGCGGCCCGGGTGGCGCGCGAGAGTTACGGCAAGCTCGTCGCCTATCTCGCGGCGGCGTCGCGCGACGTGCCGGGAGCGGAAGACGCGCTCGCCGACGCCTTCGCGTCTGCGCTTGCCGTCTGGCCGAACCAGGGGGCGCCCTCGAACCCGGAGGGGTGGCTCGCCAAGGCGGCGCGACGGCGCCTCATCGACGCTGCGCGAAGACGGCGCACCGCCGGCCACGCATCCGAAGCGCTCGTGCTGATCGACTCCGAATTGAAGGAGGCCGCCGACGCGCCGGACGGCATTCCCGATCGGCGTCTCGCGCTCATGTTCGCTTGCGCCCATCCGGCAATCGAAGAGGCCATACGCGCGCCGTTGATGCTGCAGACGATCTTAGGTCTGGACGCCGCGGCGATTGCTTCGGCCTTTCTGGTTTCGCCGGCGACGATGGGCCAGCGCCTCTCACGCGCGAAGGCGAAGATCCGCCTCGCTGGCGTGCCGTTCAAAATTCCTGAGCGAGAGGATTTGCCCGAGCGGCTCGGCGTGGCGCTCGAGGCGATTTACGCCGCCTTTTCGCATGGCTGGGCGGAAGCGTTCTCGGACGATCCGCGCGGGCGCGACCTCGCAGAGGAGGCGATCTGGCTCGGCCGCGTTGTCGTCTCCCTTATCCCGAACGAGCCCGAGGCGATGGGGCTCTTGGCGCTGATGCTTTACGCCCACGCGCGCCGCGAGGCGCGGCGCGACGCACAGGGGCGCTATGTTCCGCTGAGCGACCAGGAGGTCGAACGCTGGGACCGGCCTGCGATCGAGGAGGCCGAGGGGCTGTTGCACGCGGCGAGCGCGCTAGGCGCGCCGGCGCGCTTCCAGCTCGAGGCGGCGGTTCAGTCGGCCCACGCCGCTCGCCGGCTTACCGGAACCACGGACTGGGAGGCGATCGCCG
>DATCEJ010000203.1:0-3223 GCA_036510135.1 Roseiarcus sp.
CCATTGCCGGAATCGGGCGAGGGGCGGCTGTTGATCCTCGCTGGACTCAATGGGCCGGTGTTTCTCGTCACAAGCAACTTCGACGCGATCAAGACTTACAACAATTCAACGGCCTATGCGCTTTCCGTCGGTTTGCTCGGCGACGCCATGTCGGGCGGGCCGGGTCTCGTCGCTCAATGGCCGACGCGCGATCACCCTCTGACTGCAGCGCAGATTCAAAACCTGCAAGCTAAACTGCAGAAAATGGGCTACGACGTCGGCAAGATCGACGGAAAAATCGGCGATACACTGCGTTCGGCCGTCTCCGCCTACCAGGAGCGCAACGGCCTCCCGCCCGACGGCTATGCCAGTCAGGCGCTGTTCAGTCGGGTTAGCGCTTCGCGATGATTATCGCCGCCGGCGAGCGCTTGTTTGGATGGTGGGGCCATGCTAGGCGACCCGGCCCGGGTTTGGGTTGCCTGAACGATCGCAAAAAGGCGTTCGGTGGCGCGTTCGAGGAGCAGTGACGATGGCTGAACAGAACGGCAATGGCGCCGACACGCCGCAAGCCGGTCCGAAATTTTCGGTTCTCGCCCAATATACGAAGGATTTTTCGTTCGAAAATCCCAATGCTCCCCGTACCTTGGGCCCGCAGCAAACGCAGCCCAACATCTCAATACAGATCAATGTGAACGCGCGGCAGCTCGCCGCTACTGACTACGAGGTCAGCCTCGTGCTCGAAGGCGGCGCTGGCCAGGGCGCCGATACGATGTTCAAGTTCGAGCTCAACTATGCGGGTGTATTTCGGGTAGAGAATTTTCCGGCCGAGCAGGTTCAGCCTTTGGTCATGATCGAGGGGCCGCGAATCCTGTTCCCGTTCGCGCGACAAATCGTAGCGGACGCGGTGCGTGGCGGCTCATACCCGCCGCTCTTTATCGACCCGATCGATTTTCAGGCGCTCTATCTGCAGAGATTGGCTGCAGCGGGGGGCCAATTGCAGCAACAGACTGCCTGATCCTTCGCCGCAGCGAAGTCACGCCGGCTGAGGCAGATAGCGAAACCAAACCGCGTCGCGACCGAAACTTTCAAGGTAGCGAGCATGTGCGCTCGCTTCGGCGTGCTCGATCAGAGAGATTCTCAGGGGCCGCGGACTGGAGCGAGGAGCAAATGCGACAATCCGCATGTCGGCTTCTCCGAGCGCGTCGCCCAAGAGCAGAGACCGCTGACGGCCTCCGGATAGCTCGCAATAGACCTCGACCAGGATCTCTGCGTCCAACAACGCGCCATGGCGAACCCGCCGCGAGCGGTCAATGCGGTAGCGGTCGCAAAGGGCGTCGAGGCTGGCCGGTGCCCCTGGGTGTTTCTTTCGCGCGAGCGCCAGCGTGTCGACGACGCGCTCCATGGCGATCGTGGCCAGCCCGAGCCTCGTCAGCTCCGCATTCATGAAGCGCACGTCAAACTCGGCATTGTGGATGACGAGCTTCGAGTCGCCGATGAAGGCGAGAAAATCGTCGACGATGGCGGCAAAGACCGGCTTATCCCTAAGAACCTCGGCAGTGTGACCGTGGACACGCGCTGCCTCCTGGGGGATGTCGCGCTCCGGGTTGATGAGCGTGTGAAAGACCTTGCCCGTCAGGCTTTGGTGCACGATCTCGACCGCGCCAATTTCCAGCAGCCGATGTCCGTCCGCGGGATCGAGGCCTGTTGTTTCCGTGTCGAGCACGATTTCACGCATGGCGGGTTCGGCCTCCCGCCAGCGCCGCGGTTGCGCGCATGAATTGAGCAACGATGGCGCGCGTCGTTGCGAGACTTCCGCCTGTATCGATGATGAAATGAGCCCGGCGCCTCTTATCGGCATCCGGCGTTTGGCGAGAAAGGATGGCCTCAAGTTTGGCCTCGGTCATGCGCGTGCGCGCCAGCGCGCGCGCTCGTTGGATAGAGGCCGGAGCGCTTACCACGATTGCCAGATCAACACCCGCTTCCCCGCCGGTCTCAAACAGCAACGGCACGTCAACAATAACGAGGCGACGGCCCGCGGCCGCCGCCCGCTCGACAAAGTGAACGCGCGCTTGAGCCACCGCAGGGTGCACGAGCCCTTCAAGGCGCTTCAGCGCCTCTGCGTCACCCAACACCTGCGACCCGAGTCGCTCGCGATCAACCTGGCCCGAGACCGTGACGCCTGGAAACGCCGCCTCGACTGCTTTCGCCCCGTCTCCGGCGTAGAAGGCGCGCACAGCGTCATCGGCGTCGAATGTGGGGACGCCGAGCTCGGCGAACATGCTGGCGACGGTCGATTTCCCCATCGCGATCGAGCCTGTCAGGCCGGCAATGATCACCGCCCAGCCTCATAGGTCGCGAAGACTTCGGCTTCGACCAGCGCACGCAGCGCGGGCGTCACGACGGGTCGCGCGCCAAACCAGCGCGCGAAGGCGGGCGCAGCCTGATGGAGCAGCATGCCCAGTCCCTCCGCGGCGCGCAATCCGCGCGCCCTCGCGGCTTCGATGAGTGGGGTGCGCAAAGGGACATAGACTGCATCGGCGACCAATGCTCGCTCCGGCAGGGCGCTTAAATCCAACTCGAGCGGCAGTTGTCCGACCATCCCGAGCGAGCTGGCGTTAACGAGCAAGTCTGCCCCAGACAATTCCGTCGCCAGATCGCCCCAAGGCATCGCGACTGTCGCATCGCCGAAATGCCGGACCAGCGTTTGCGCTCGGGCTTGCGTTCGGTTGACGACCGCAATGCGCTCAAAGCCGCGCGAAACCAAAGCATAGATGATCCCGCGAGCCGCGCCGCCCGCGCCGATGACAATAGCGAAGCTCTTCCACTCATCCCAGCCGGGCGTAGCTTCGTCCAGGTTGGCCAGGAATCCGGCGACATCGGTATTGTCGCCCCACAGCCGTCCGTCTTCGCGCCATAAAGTGTTGACGGCTCCGAGAGCCTCGGCGACGGCTGTCCGGCTGTCGCAAGCCTCGAAAGCGGCTTCCTTGTGAGGGGCGGTGACGTTGACGCCGAGAAATCCGTCCTTGCCGATCGTGTCGGCGAACGGCCGAAAGTCTTCCGGTCGCACCGCGAACTTGTCGTAAGTCCCGGGAATGCCCAGTTGCTTCAGCCAGTACCGATGGATCGTTGGCGACCGCGAGTGCTCGATCGGCCACCCGACGACGCCAGCGCGTGGCGCGCTCGTTTCGATCATAGCGAGATCAGATTCTCTCGGCGCAACCAAGCAAGGAGCCTCAACATCGGC
>DATCEJ010000204.1:0-3899 GCA_036510135.1 Roseiarcus sp.
GAAAGGCTGGCGCTCGTTGGCGATGCGGCGCATGTCCTGCCGCCGATCGGCGCGCAAGGGCTCAATCTTGGCTTGCGCGACGTCGAGGCGATCGTCGCTTGCGCGGTCGAAGCGCGAACGGAAGGGCGCGACATCGGCGGAGCGGAAACTTTGCGCGCTTATGAGCGCGCGCGGCGCGCCGACATCGGGCTCAGGACTGGCGCGGTCGACGGTCTCAACCGGTCATTGCTTACTCATTTCGCAGCGCTCGATGTCGCGCGGGGCGCCGGTTTGGCGGCGCTTTCCGCCATCGGGCCTCTACGCCGCTTCGTGATGCGCGCCGGGATCGGCCCCCGGTCTGCGAGACTGCCCTAACCTGACCTTATTGAGGGTCGACGGCGTCTACTGCGATATCCGGCCGGGACGGACATGTCGCCCTACTTCAATCCCAAGAAAAGCTGGAAAATGGCGTCAACGACCGCCGAGACGCTATCAAGCGCCACCGCTCGGGCGCGGCGATCGTCTTCCATGGCACGCAACGGTAGGATCTCGGCCCCACAGTTTGAAATGAGCGCGGCAGCCGGGCTCAGATGTGAGAATGGCCGCTCGCGTGAATGGCGACTATGAAGCTGGCGACGCCGACCGCCAATGCTACCCGGTTCGGGCGGTTCGCCGGAGGGCGTGCTTTTCCGATCTATCTTTCCGCGGATCGCCCGGGTAGCAGATGCCGACGCCCTCGCCTTTCGCGACTGAAGACGGAATGTCGCATTTCACGCTGCGCCAAAGCCCGCCGGCCCTGCAATGGGCCGGGCTTCTTGGCGCGTCAGTCGTCGGCATCGCGGCCTTCGAACTGATGCGGCTGCCCGCGGCGCTCATGCTTGGCGCGATCGCAGCGGCGATTCTTCTGTGCTGGTTCGAGGGGCGTGTGACGATTCCGGCGTGGGGCTTTGTTATCGCTCAGGGTTTCATTGGCTGTCTCGTGGCGCGCGCCATCACCCCTGACATCGTCGTCACGATTTTTCGGAGATGGCCGTTGTTTCTCGCCTTGATTGGCGCGGTGATCCTGTTCGCCGCCGCCCTTGGCTATCTGCTGGCTCGCCTGAAAGTGCTCCCTGGCACGACGGCGGTCTGGGGGTCGTCGGCGGGCGCTGCGACGGCGATGGTGCTGATGTCCGACGCCTTCGGCGGCGACATGCGGCTGGTCGCGGTCATGCAATATCTGCGCGTTGCCTGCGTCGGCCTGGTGGCCTCGCTTGTCGCCCGAGCCTTTCTGCCGGCTGGCGCGGCGTCGCCCGCTTCGATCGTCTGGTTTCCGCCTGTGGCGCCGGCGGCCCTTCTGGCTACGCTGGCCTTGGGCGTGGGCGGCGCAATCATTGGGGTCAAATCCAAGATTCCCGCCGGCGCTCTTCTTGTGCCGATGTTCGTCGGCGCCCCGCTTTCAGCAAGCCATTTGCTCACGATCACGCTGCCGCCTTGGCTTCTGGCGATCTCATACGCGCTGGTCGGCTGGTCCATCGGCCTCCGGTTCACCCGCGAGACGGTTCTCTACGCCTGGAAGCAATTGCCGGTGATCTTGGTGTCGATTTTCACGCTGATCGCCCTGTGCAGCGGTCTTGCCTTCGTTTTGCACGAGACGGCGGGAACGGACGCGCTGACCGCCTATCTCGCGACGAGCCCCGGCGGCGCCGATGCGGTCGCGATCATCGCCGCCTCGTCCCGGGTCGACCTTCCCTTCGTCATGGCGATGCAGATCGGACGGTTGCTGGTGGCGCTTCTGGTCGGCCCCACCCTTGCGCGCACGATCGCCCGCTGGGCGGGAAGCGCGCCTTCCGGCGTTCAAAGCGGCGAGTGAAGGCCAATTGTAGCCGAGCTCGGTGAGCGCGGCGGACGAGGTCAGCGACCGCGCCTACAAATCCGATTCGACGGAATTGCTATCTGCCTCAGGCGTGGCCGACCGGACCGCGGTCAACGCCCGGATCGCCGCCCTTGGCGGCTACACCCAGTCGGCCAAGATAGTACGCCCAGCCCTTCGCGTGGCCCTCGCATTCGTAGGCGTTGGGAAGTCCGGTATGGGTCATGCGCACCAGCGTGCCGCCGTTTCGCTCCAAAAGGTCGATCTCGACCAGGCTTGAGCCCGGCGGCACATTCGCGTCGTCGTCCCAGCCGAAACTATAGGCGAGGCGATGGACTGGGACGACCTCACGGAATTCGCCGCGCGCAGTGCGGCCTGGCCGCCCGGCGATGTCCTTCACAAGATAAAGGCCGCCTGGATGGGCGTCCGTGTCCGCTTCCGCGCCCATCCAGCTCAGGATCTTTTGCGGATCGGTGAGGAAGGCGAAGACTGTTGCCGGCGGGGCTCCGATCTGGGTCTCGCGCCGGACCACGAGCGATTCATCCATGGAGCTCTCTCCTCAAGTGAACTCAGTCCAGCCCTATGACGGGCGGCTCGCGGTCAAATCGACATGGCGCTCGTCGATTGGCTCGACTATGAGCCTGCGGGCTTCAAAGATCAACCATTTGGTTGAATGACGTCGGATCGGGCAACGCGAAGGCGCCGCGACCCTGAGCGAAACGCTGATGGCAATCGAGCCGCGTCCGGACGATGATCGATCCATGCCCCTCTCTGCAACCCTCGCCTGGCTGGTCGATGCCGCGGCGGCCACGCCGACCCCCGAGCTTTTCCTGGCGACCCTCGGAAGCCGCCTCATCGAGGACGGCACGCCGCTTGCTGGGGCCGCCCTCACACTGACTTCGCCCCACCCGCTGATCGCGCGGCGCACCTGGTTGTGGCGAGCCGAGAGCAATGAGGTGGTCGAGGCCTTGGGATTCGTGGCTGGAGCGCATTCCGCGATTGCGACGGACGGTTCGGCCGACGACGGCCGGCGCTGGCTTGCGGGGCTCGCGGGCGGCCCGGTGCATGAAGACGGCGTTGGGCTGGCCCCTGACGGGCCAAGACTCGGATGGATCGGGTCGCGTCCCTTCACATCCGACGAAGCCAAGAGCCTGCATGAGGCCGCGCGCTTCGCGGCGGCGCCGCTCGCCGCGCTGACCGCGCGGGCCACGCTGACAGCGGCGCTCGAGGCCTATCTCGGCCGGCGCAGCGCCGCGCGCGTGCTGGCCGGTCCCTTGCGGCGCGGAATCGGCGAAACCATCGAGGCAGCGCTTCTATTCGCAGACCTGCGGGGCTTCACGGCTTTGTCCGAAAGCAGTCCGCCTTCCGAGGTCATCTCCGCTCTCGACGCCTGGTTCGACCGCATCGCGGGTTCCGTTCACGCATACGGGGGCGAAGTGCTCAAATTCATGGGCGACGGCGTGCTGGCGATCTTTCCGGTCGCGGGCGGATCGCCGCGCAACGCCTGCGACGCGGCGCTCAAGGCGGTCGGCGCCGCGCGGAGCGGAATGGCCCATCTCGACGAGGCGCGGGCGCGGGATGGCCTCCCGCCCCTGCCGTTCGGCGTGGCGCTGCATCTCGGCGCAATGCTTTGGGGCAATATCGGCGCCGCCGACCGGCTGGACTTCACCGCCATCGGACCGGCCGTCAATCTTGTCAGCCGGCTTGAGGGGCTATGCCGTCCCCTCGAACGGACGATCCTGATCTCGGGCGCTTTCGCCGCCAAAACCAGAGCGCCGCTGATCCCGCTCGGAACGCACGAGCTGCGCGGCATCGCCGTCCCATGCGCGGTGTTCACTATCGCGGATTAGGCCCCGCGCCCATGGTATGGCTCACCTCTTCCGATAGCCCGTCGAGAGACGGGCGTTCTTCCGAACGCCCTATGGGGAGAGAGGTCGGGATGAGGGCAGACTTACAACACGACGACCGGCGTCCCCTTCGCGACCCGCCCATAGAGGTCGATCACGTCGGAATCGAGCATCCGGATGCATCCGGACGACACGGCTTTGCCGATCGAGTTCGGCTCATT
>DATCEJ010000205.1:0-2231 GCA_036510135.1 Roseiarcus sp.
TGATGCGATCGTCATTCGCATCCTCAGTCACGACGACATGCAGGAAATGGCGGCGCGAGCAACGATTCCGGTGATCAACGGCCTCACCAAGCAGTCGCACCCTTGCCAGGTGCTGGCCGACCTCATGACATTCGAGGAGAAACGCGGGCCAATCCGCGGCCGCAAGATTGCCTGGTCCGGCGACTACAACAACGTTCTCTCGTCTTGGATTGACGCTTCCGCACAATTTGGTTTTCGACTCGAGATCGCCTGTCCGCCGGAGCTGCAGCCGGGCAAGCAGCGGCTCGAGGGCGCGCGGAAGGCGGGCGCGAACATCGCGGTTGGCGTCGATCCGGTCGCCGCGGCGAAGGATGCAGCAGCGATCATCTCCGATTGCTGGGTGTCGATGGGCGACGAAGACGAGGGTCGGCGCCACAACCTGCTCGCGCCCTACCAGGTCAACGCCACGCTCATGAGCCACGCCGCGGCGGACGCCATCTTTATGCACTGCCTGCCCGCCCATCGGGGCGAGGAGGTGACGGACGAAGTGATTGACGGGCCGCAATCGGTCGTGTTCGATGAGGCCGAAAATCGATTGCACGCGCAGAAAGGCGTGCTCGCGTGGTGTCTTGGAGCCACGTCATGACTGTGCTTGAGCGCGCCGCCTCGACTCAGGTCGTCGACGACATCGTGCTGCCATTCGCCGTCGAATCCTTGAGCACGCGCGGTCGTCTTGTCCGCCTGGGGCCGGCGATCGATCTTTTGCTGAAGCGTCACGCCTATCCAGAAGCGGTGTCGAAGCTGGTGGCGGAAGCGGTGACGCTGGCGGCGCTGCTCGGCTCGACGCTGAAGACGAGCGGCCGCTTTCAATTGCAGACCAAGAGCGACGGGCCGGTCACCATGCTGCTTGTCGATTTCGACGCCCCGTCGCACTTGCGGGCGCTGGCTCGGTTCGACAGGGAAAGGCTCGAGTCTGAGTCTCAACCCGGAGGCGACCTGCTCGGCCAAGGCCATTTGGCGTTCACCATCGATCCGGGCGGCGACATGAACCGCTATCAGGGCGTGATCGCGCTCGAGGGCCAGGGATTGGAAGCCGCGGCGCATCATTATTTCGAGCGATCTGAGCAGATCCCGACGCTTGTGCGGCTCGCGGTCGGCGAGATTGTCACAGCCGGCGGCGCCGCCTGGCGGGCCGGCGGTCTCGTCGTCCAATACCTGCCAGATGAGGGCGGGCGGCGATTGCAAGCGGACTTCCCGCCGGGCGATGCGCCCGAAGGCGTCGAGCCGCACACAATTACGGAAGACGACGCGTGGACCGAGGCCAAAACCCGCGCCGCGACGACCGAAGCCCACGAACTGATCGATCCGACGCTGTCGAGCGAGCGGCTCCTGTTTCGCTTGTTCAACGAACGTGGCGTGCGCGTCTATGCGCCGACGCCGCTTGCCGCTGTCTGCCGCTGTTCCGCCGAGGGCGTCGACGCGATGCTTCGCTCTTTTCCGCCGGAAGAGGTCAGGGAGATGGTGGGCGACGACGGCCTGATCGGCGTCACCTGCGAATTCTGCTCGACCAAACGAACCTTCAACCCAGCCGATTACGGCGCGTAGGGACATAAGCCGCGCCTATGGACGACAGCGCCTTTGCGGCCAGGCTCGCCGAATCTCAAGGCTCAATCGAGCGCGAGCTCGAAACGCTTCTTAGCCTCGAACCGAAGCCCGGCGAGCCGGCGCGGCCCAAGCGCCTCATCGAGGCGATGCGTTATGCGACGCTTGGCGGCGGCAAGCGGCTGAGGCCCTTCCTCACCGTCGAGACGGCGCGGGCGTTAGGGCGAATGGACAATGGGCCAAAGCGCGCGGGCGCGGCGATCGAATGCATCCATGCCTATTCATTGATCCACGACGATCTGCCGGCGATGGACGATGACGACTTGAGACGCGGGCGCCCGACCACCCATCGCGCGTTCGATGAGGCGACGGCAATTCTCGCTGGAGACGGACTGCAGGCGCTGGCGTTCGAGATCCTCGCCGATCCCGCGACCGATGCGAGCGCAGACGTGCGCGTCGCGCTCTGCCTGGGCCTCGCGCGGGGCGCGGGTCTCGCGGGGATGGTGGGCGGGCAGATGCTCGACATCGACGCCGAGAAGCCGACGGCGCCCCTCACGGTCGAAGAGATCAGGCTCCTGCAGGCGATGAAGACCGGCGCGCTTCTCAAATTCAGCGTCGAGGCGGGAGCGATCCTGGCGGGCGCGGACGCG
>DATCEJ010000206.1:0-12692 GCA_036510135.1 Roseiarcus sp.
CTTCCCTCGAATCGGCATAACTCGTTGATCGCAAAACAAGTTTAGCTGATTCTAGGCCCCGATGCGCCAAGCCGCGTGAGAAATGCGGGCTAGTCGTGCCCTGCACGTCTACGCCAAATTGGGGATGAGGAGACGCGAGGATGAGATTGCAATATATTTTGTCGGGCGCCGCAGCTTTGATCGCCTTGGCGGGGCCAGCATCGGCTGCGAGCGTGTCGAGCACATTCGATACTGACGCCGAAGGATGGGGAGTCGGGGATATCAACTCGAACGTCTCGACCGCCCCGGATCCGAACAACCCCCCGACGTACAACGCCACAGGCGGCAATCCGGGCGGCTACATTTCGACGACCGACACGGAGAACATCGTTGCTTTCCTCGCGCCGAGCAAATTTCTGGGCGTTGACGTAGGGTTCATTGGGGGCACGCTCACATTCGATCTTCAGGACACAGTTCCATCCGATGGCGTGCCCTACCCTACGGTCGTGCTCTACTCGGCGGTCGGCGTCTCTATCAGCTACACAGCAGCATCACCACCGGGAACAAGCTGGACCTCTTACTCCATTCCGCTCACCGCATCCGGGTGGACTGAATACCCGGGCGGAGAACAGAATGGGACGGTCCCGGTCACCGACGGCGAATTCGGCTTCATTATGGATTCTATCGTAAACATTGCGATCGAAGCGGACTGGCATACCGGCGCCGACAATACCGGGCTCGACAACGTCATTCTGGCTTCTGGCGGGACTCCTGCGGTCCCCGAGCCGTCGACCTGGGCGATGATGATCACGGGTTTGGTCGGGGTGGGCTTCCTGTCGCTTCGTGGGAAGCGCGGCGTTCGGGTCCGAGACGCGCGGGCGTAAGCGCGAGGAATAGTCTACAGTTGAAGGACGAAGCGCTGAGGGTTTAGCGGCTTCGTCCTTTTCCAAGCGGCCCTTCAGATAAGCTGCGGACAACGGCATCAGTCGCTGTTGGGTCGCGTTTACAGTTGGCTTGCCTTCTCCAGCGCCTGGGCGCGGATTGCAGTCACGGTCGTCGTCGGCGTGATGGCGTCGGGATCCATTTTGACATGCAGGATCGAAGGCAGGCCGGAAGCCAGCGCGCGTTCATAGGCGGGCAGGAACTCGGCCGTCTCCTCCACCGTTTCGCCATGGCCGCCGAAAGCGCGCGCATAGGCAGCGAAATCGGGGTTGCGCAAAGCCGTGGCGATGACGCGCCCTGGATACATGCGCTCCTGATGCATGCGGATTGTGCCGTACATGCCGTTATCGATCAGCACGACGATGATCGGCAGGCCGTATTGTACGGCGGTGGCGAATTCCTGCCCATTCATGAGGAAGTCGCCGTCGCCGGCAAAGCAGACAACAGTCCGTGTCGGAAACAGACGCTGCGCCCCGATCGCCGCCGGCAAGCCGAAACCCATAGAGCCTGACGTCGGACCCAGTTGCTGCTCGACCGCGCGAAAGCGCAGGAAACGGCCGACCCAGATCGCGAAATTGCCGGCGCCGTTGGTGAAGATGCCATCGGGCGAGCGCCGTCGGATCGCGAACATGATCTCGCTCAATTGCACCCGGCCGGGATTGGCCGGCGCCTGTTCGCTCCACGCCAGATAATCGGCGCGCGCGACGGGCGTCTCTGCTGACCAGCGGATCTTCGACGGCGGCTGGACGCCTTCCAATGCAGCGCAGAACTCCGAAGTCGTCGCGACGATGCCAAGCGTGGGATGATAGTTGCGGCCGATCTCCGTGGCGTCGGCGTGGACATGCACCAGCCGCTGGCGCGGCGCGGGAATACTGAACAGCGTATAGCTTTGCGACGCCGCCTCCGACATCCGCCCGCCGACCAGCAGAACAAGATCAGCCGCTTCGACGCGCGCTTTCAGCTTGGGATTGATCGAGAGGCCGACTTCGCCGGCAAAGTTGTCGTGCTCGCCGTCGAACGTGCTCGAGCGGCGAAACGAGCCGGTCACGGGTAAGTCGAAGCGTTCGGCGAACCGGGCGAAGGCGGCGCTCGCCCGCTTGGTCCATCCGCCGCCGCCGAGAATGGCGATTGGCCGCTCGGCCGCCCACAACATCTTCTGCAATTCGGCCATTTGCGTTAGGCCCGGCCAGATCGGAACCGGCTCGGCGCGCGGGGCGTCCGGCACGGCCGCCATTTCCGTCAGCATGTCCTCGGGCAGCGCGATCACGACCGGACCCGGCCGGCCCTGCATCGCCACATGAAAGGCGCGCTGGACAATTTCCGGGATTCGCGCGGCGGACTCGATCTGTGTCGCGAGCTTCGTGGTCGAGGCGAACAAGGCCCGATAGTCCATCTCCTGGAAGGCGCCCCGTCCCATCATCGCCCGCTCGACCTGGCCTATGAACAGGATCATCGGCGCCGAATCGTGCTCCGCGATATGCAGCCCGTGCGCGGCGTTGGTCGCGCCGGGGCCGCGGGTGACGAAGCAGATTCCCGGGCGTCCGGTCAGGCGCCCTTCGGTTAGCGCCATCATCGCCGCGCCCGCCTCCTGCCGGCAGACGGTCAGTTCGATCGGCGCGTTGTTCATGGCGTCGAGGGCGGCAAGGTAGGATTCGCCGGGAACGCAATAGACACGCTCGACCCCCTGCGCGACGAGCTGGTCGACGAGAATCTGTCCCCCTGATCGCAAAGTCTCGCCCAACGCCGTACCTCGCTTCCCATCACATTGCCGGCGATGTTTGGCAGTTCACGCCGTTCTTTTCAATCGCAGGCCCAAAAGTCCATCGCCTTGCGCGTGGGGCCAGTTCCAGCCATGCTTGTTGCATGTCGGCTCCTACAGAACGTCCCGCCGAGTCGAGCGCGTTGACGACACTCAATGCGCGTTCGCGCGAGATCTTCCGCAACATCGTCGACTCGTATCTCTCGTCCGGCGAACCCGTCGGCTCCCGGCATCTGTCGCGCATGCTGCCGATGTCGCTGTCGCCGGCCTCGGTGCGCAACGTGATGCAGGACCTCGAGGAGCTCGGGCTCATCTACGCCCCGCACGCCAGCGCCGGGCGCATGCCGACCCAGCAGGGCTTGAGGCTGTTCGTCGACGCGCTGCTCGAGTTCGGGGATCTGGGACGCGAGGAGCGCGCGCGCATCGACAACCAGGTGCGGGCCGCGGCGGAAGGGGGCGGGTTCGAGGGCGCGCTCGCTGAAACGACGAGCCTCTTGTCGGAATTAACGCGCGGCGCAGGCGTGGTGCTGACCAGCAAGACCGACGCACGCCTGAAGCACGTCGAATTCGTGCGCCTGGACGCTTCGCGAGCGCTGGCGATCATGGTTTCCGAGGACGGCTCGATCGAGAACCGCGTGGTCGCGACGCCTCCCGGCATGCCCGCTTCGGCGCTGGTCGAAGCCAGCAACTTTCTCAACGCTCGCGTTCGCGGCCGCTCGCTCGCCGAAGTGACGGCGGAAATCGAAGCGGCGCGCCGTGAGGCGCGGCAGGAGCTCGACGAGATCGCCGCGCGCCTGGTCGAAGCCGGCCTCGTCTCGTGGTCCGGCGCCGGGGGATCGGGCGACCAATTGATCGTTCGCGGGCAGGCCAACCTGCTGGGCGACGTGCGCGCCTCGGATGACCTCGAGCGCATTCGCACGCTGTTCGCCGACCTCGAAACCAAGACCGACGTGATCGAGCTTCTGCATCGCGCCGAGACCGGCGAGGGCGTCAAGATCTTCATCGGCTCGGAGAACAAGATGTTCTCGCTCTCCGGATCGTCGATGATCGCCGCGCCGCTCAGGGACAGCGACCATCGCATCGCCGGTGTGCTCGGCGTCATCGGGCCAACCCGGCTCAATTACGGCCGCATCGTGCCGATGGTCGAATATGCGGCGCAGGTGCTTGGGGAGCTCAAGCGCGCCCGCTAGGCCGGTTCTGTTTTCGCTGCCTGGAGAAACGCAATGTCAAACGCGTCGAACGCTGGGACATCGGCGCATAGCCTTGGCGAATCCATCGAGCGCTTGCGTGGAAAATGGGCGGCGATCACCGCCTTCGGCGTGCTCCTGGTCATACTCGGTTTCGCGGCGCTCGCCTTCTCGCTCATTGCGACGGTCGTGACGGTGACGCTCAACGGAATCTTGTTCCTGATCGCCGGCGCGGCCGAGATCGGCGTCGGCATGCATGCGCGCGAGTGGGGACGGTTTTTTCTCTGGGTGATCGGCGGCCTTGTCTATATCGCCGCCGGAATTTTATGCATCGTCAATCCCATCCTCGCTTCCGCCGTCCTGACGCTTTTCCTCGGCGCCGGCCTCATCGCGGCCGGTGTGCTGCGGGCTTATCTCGCGACACACCTCCCAGCCGACCATCCGCGCGCGCTGGTCTTTCTCGCCGCCGCCGTAACCATCTTGCTCGGTTTGATCATTGTGAGCCATTGGCCGCTCGACAGCGTTTATGCCCTCGGCGTCCTGCTCGGCGTCGACCTGCTGTTTCACGGCGTTGGATGGGTGAGTTTCGGCATGGGGTTGCAGCCGCGCGACTGAGCGTGCCGGGATCTTCCGCTTGAGATTGGGGACATGAGAATGACGAAGTGGGTCTATTCCTTCAGCGCAGAGCGCGCCGAAGGCCGGGGCGAATTGAAGAACCTCCTCGGCGGCAAGGGCGCGAACCTGCACGAGATGGCTTCGCTCGGCCTGCCCGTGCCGCCGGGCTTCACCATCACTACTGAGGTCTGCACCCACTTCTACGCCAACGGAAAAACCTATCCGGCCGATCTTGCGTCGCAAGCCGATGCGGCGATGGCCGAGGTCAATCGCCACACCGGGCGGATATTCGGCGATGCGGCCAATCCGCTCCTGGTTTCGGTGCGCTCGGGCGCGCGCGCCTCGATGCCCGGCATGATGGACACCGTGCTCAACCTCGGGCTGAACGATTCCTCGGTTGAAACTCTGGCGAAAACGTCGAATGACGCGCGTTTCGCCTACGACTCCTATCGCCGCTTTATTCAGATGTATTCGAACGTCGTGCTCGACGTCGATGTTCACAATTTCGAGGACATCCTCGAGCACTACAAGGACGACAAGGGTTACGCGCTCGACACCGATCTTGACGCTGAAGACTGGCGCCTGATCATCGACGACTACAAAGCAAGGGTGATCGAGGAGACTGGCAAGCCGTTCCCTCAAGCGCCGCGCGACCAGCTGTGGGGCGCGATTGGCGCCGTGTTCTCGTCCTGGATGAACCAGCGCGCCATCACCTATCGGCGCCTCAACAGCATTCCCGCCGACTGGGGCACCGCGGTCAATGTGCAGGCGATGGTGTTCGGCAACATGGGCGAGACGTCGGCGACCGGCGTCGCCTTCACCCGCAATCCCTCGACCGGCGCAAAGGAGCTCTACGGCGAATTTCTCGTCAACGCGCAGGGGGAAGACGTGGTCGCGGGCATCCGCACGCCCCAGAACATCACCGAGGCGGCGCGAAAGGCGGCCCATTCCGACCAGCCCTCGCTCGAATCGCTGATGCCCGAGGTGTTCGGCCAATTCGTCGCCACCACCCAGCTCCTCGAGAAGCACTACCGCGACATGCAGGACCTCGAGTTCACAGTCGAGCGCGGCAAATTGTGGATGCTGCAGACCCGCAACGGCAAGCGCACGGGGAAAGCCGCGCTGCGCTGCGCGGTCGAAATGGCGAACGAAGGCCTCATCTCGCGTGAGGACGCGGTCAGCCGGATCGAGCCAAGCGCGCTCGATCAGCTCCTCCACCCGATGCTCGACCCTAACAGCAAACCCGCCGCGCTCGCGACCGGCCTGCCCGCTTCGCCCGGCGCGGCGAGCGGCGAGATCGTATTCTCCGCCGACGAGGCGCAGGCTTTGCGTCAGGCCGGACGAAAATCGATCCTGGTCCGGGTCGAGACGTCGCCGGAAGACATTCACGGCATGCACGCCGCTGAAGGCGTCTTGACCACGCGCGGCGGCATGACCTCGCACGCCGCTGTGGTCGCGCGCGGCATGGGCAAGCCCTGCGTTAGCGGCGTCAGCACGATCCGCATCGACTACGCCAAGCAGACCATGACCGCCGGCGGAAAGACGCTGAAGAAGGGCGACATCCTCACCATCGACGGCGGCTCGGGCGAGGTGATGGCGGGCGCGGCGCCGATGGTGAAACCGGAGATGACCGGCGATTTCGCCACGATCATGACCTGGGCGGATTCGGTCAGGCGCATGAAGGTGCGCGCGAATGCCGAAACCGCGGCCGACGCGCGCACCGCCCGCTCGTTCGGCGCTGAAGGCATTGGCCTCTGCCGCACCGAGCACATGTTCTTCGAAGGCGAGCGGATCGTGTCGGTGCGCCAGATGATCCTGGCCGACGACGAGGCGGGTCGCCGCGCCGCGCTCGCCAAGCTTCTCCCGATGCAACGCAAGGACTTTGCCGAACTGTTCGAGATCATGAGCGGCCTGCCAGTCACGATCCGCCTGCTCGACCCGCCGCTGCACGAATTCCTGCCGAAGACGGACGACGAGATCAACGAAGTCGCCAAGGCGATGAAGGTGAGCGCGGACAAATTGCGGGCGCGCTCGGCGGAGCTGCATGAGTTCAATCCGATGCTGGGCTTCCGCGGCGTGCGCCTCGCCATCCGCTATCCCGAGATCGCCGAGATGCAGGCGCGCGCGATCTTCGAGGGCGCCGTCGAGGCCGGGCGCAAGACGGGGAAGCCGGTGGCCGCCGAGATCATGGTCCCATTGGTGTTCGGGCGGCCCGAACTTGACCTGGTCAAAGCGATCATCGTCGCCATGGCCGAAGCCGTCGCCAAGGAAACGGGCGTCGAAACACCCTATCAGGTCGGCACCATGATCGAGCTGCCGCGCGCTGCGCTACGAGCCGGCAAAATCGCAGAGAGCGCCGAATTCTTCTCGTTCGGCACCAACGACCTGACCCAGACGACCCTCGGCGTATCGCGCGACGACGCCGCGTCGTTCCTCGGCTTCTACACCGTCAAAGGGCTGCTCCAGGCCGATCCGTTCGTGACCCTGGATACCGAAGGCGTTGGCGAACTCGTCACCATCGCCGCCGCGCGCGGCCGCGCGACCCGCCCCGATCTCAAACTCGGGCTCTGCGGCGAGCATGGCGGCGATCCAGCCTCGATCGCCTTCTGCGAACAGGCGGGGCTCGACTATGTCTCGTGCTCCCCGTTCCGCATTCCGATCGCCCGCCTCGCCGCGGCGCAAGCGGCGCTTGGCAGGAAGGCGGCGAGCACGGCGTGAGGCGGGGCCATTATTCGGGGACGCCGGCTTTGCGCAGGCCATCGAGATTGCCCTCAAGTTGAGCCAGGTACGTCGGATCGTCGCTCAACGCCGTCCACGCGGCGCGGGTGCGCGCAATGGTGAAGGCCGGGTTGAGCGCGAGGCCGGCCTTAGCGGAGGAATTCGCCTCGTCAAGGCGACCAAGCTGCGCGAGGGCGGCGGCCAACTGAAAATATGCTGGGGCATAATTTCGATTGGCCTCGATCGCCCGTCGAAACCGCTCGACCGCGTGCTCGTAGCTCTTGAGCAAGAGCTTCGCGAAGCCGGCGCTATGCATCCAGCCATAAGCATATGTGTCGCGCGGACTGAGGCGCGTGGCCTCGACGATATGAGCCTCGGTTTCTTCGGCGCGACCGATATAAGTCTTGGCCGACCCGATAAAGGCGTGGGCTGTGGCGAGATTCCGATTGAGCTCCAATGCGCGTTCACATTCGGCGATGCCTTCCAGGGCGCGCTTGGTGAATATGCAGGCACATCCCAACAACATATGGCCAATCGCGTGGTCCGGGGCCGATGACAGGGCCTTGGTCAGTTTCGCTTCGGCGGCCGCGAAGGCAGCGTGGGGGTCGGGCACGATGAAACTTACGCCCTCGAGCAAGTCCGCGAGTGACGATCCAATGAGCGCGTCCACATTCTCGGGATCGACCGAAAACGCCCGATCGTAGAAGCCGCGTGCTCGCGCGATATTATCAGGGGCGGGACCCTTATTGAGCAAGGCCAGACCCTGAAAATAGAGGTCCATCGAGTCGGGATTTGGCGCCTGTTCCGAGCGTCGCGCCTCGGCGGTGACGAGCTGGGCGTTGAGCGCATTCGCCAGTCGGGCGACGATTTCGTCCTGCATGTCGAAGAGATCGGCGAGCGGCTTATCGAACCGCTCCGCCCAGAGATGAGTGCCCGTTTCGGCGTCGATGAGCTGCACGTTGACGCGCATGCGGTTTCCGCCGCGCTGAACGCTGCCCTCCAGCACATAGCGGACGTTCAAATCGCGCCCGATGGTCTTCACGTCGAGCGGCTTGCCTTTGAAGGTGAACGCCGTGTTTCGGGCGATCACGACCGCATTCCGTATCCGCGAAAGGTCGGTCGTCAGGCTCTCCGTGACCCCATCGACGAAATGCTCATGGCTTGGGTCGCCGCCGAGATTGGAGAACGGCAGGACGACGATCGAAAGGCGCGGCGGGGCGGACTTTTCCAGCGCCGGGGTGGACACGGGTTTCGCTCGGGCCGGCTGACCAACGTCAAGCGAATAGACGCGGATTGGCTCGGCGATGTTCTTGAGTTGGGTCGGGCCGAGATCAGTCGCGGCCAGATCGATCCGACCCTTCACCTGGCGATAGGCGTCCTCGGAAAGGCAGATCGCGCCGGGCTTGGCGATGCCCTCCAGCCGCGCGGCGATATTGACGCCATCGCCCATCAGATCGCCGTCGCTCTCCTCGACGACGTCGCCGAGATGAATGCCGACGCGAAACTCGATGCGGCGCTCGGGGGCTAAGCCCGCGTTGCGCTCGACCATGCCGATCTGCACCTCGATCCCGCAGCGCACCGCGTCGACCACGCTGCGGAACTCGATGAGACTGCCGTCGCCAGTGCGCTTGACGGTGCGCCCATGATGCGCGGCGATCGCAAGATCGATCAGATCGCTTCGCAGCGCTCGCAGCCGCGCCAGCGTTCCCTCCTCGTCCGCTCCCGCAAGCCGGCTGTATCCGACGACATCGGCGACTAGGATCGCGGCGATTTTCCGGGTCTCGCTCACCCTTCCGGTACCCCGGCCTTGCGCATGCCCTCAATGACACGCTCGCGTTGCGCGAGATAGACAGGATTGTCGCCCCGGAGGCCCTTGCGGTAGCGCTGAAGCGTGAACTTCGGGTCGACGGCGAGGCCCGCTTTGATCTCACGGCTCGCCTCGTCGAGCCGACCCAGATGGGCGAAGCAGGCGGCGAGAAGAAAGAACGCCAATGGTCGGTTCCGATTGGCGTCAATCGATTTTCTGAGCCACGTCACGGCTTCAACGAATTCGCCGAGATACGCTTTCGCCAAGCCCGCAATAAGAAACCACTCAAAGGTCATTGCGTCGCGGGGACTCAGGCGCAAGGCTTCAAGGACATGAGCTTCGGCTTCCTGCGCCCTGCCCATCCAACTAAGCGCGGAGCCGATGAGCGCTCGCGCTGTGGCCAAATTCGGGTCGATCGCCAGCCCCCGCTCCATCTCCTCGACGCTTCGCTGAGCCCAATTGGTCATGCGGAGCGCCACCCCCATGAGCAGGTGAGCTAGCGCATTGTTGGGGGCCACTGCCAAGGCCCTCGCCAGGCGCGTCTCCGCCTCGGCCAACAGGGTCTGATGATCGTCCGTCATGAAGCTAGCACAGACGGTCAGGTCAACGGCCGCAACGCCGACCAGCGCGTCGATATTGCCGGGATCGAGATCGAGAGCATGGATGTAGAAGCTGCGCGCCCTCGTCAACATATCCGGAGTCCAGCCGCGGTTAAGCCAAGCTTGTCCTTGAAAATAGAGGTCCATCGAATCGGGATTGGGGGCTTGCTCCGCGCGGCGCGCTTCGGCCTCGGTCAGCTCGGCCCGAAGCTGGTTGGCGAGGCGCGATACGATCTCGTCCTGCATCTCGAAGAGATCGGCGAGCGGCTTGTCGAAGCGCTCGGCCCAGAGGTGCGCGCCATTTTCGGCCTCGATCAACTGCACGTTGACACGCAGGCGATTTCCCGCGCGCTGGACGCTCCCTTCGAGCACATAGCGCACGTTCAACTCTCGGCCGATTTGCTTTAGATCGACCGTCTTGCCCTTGTAAGCGAAGGCCGTGCTGCGCCCAATGACAAAGGCGCCGCCAATGCGTGAAAGGTCAGTGGTCAGGCTCTCGGTGACGCCGTCGACGAAATAATCTTGGCTCGCGTCGCCGCCGATATTGGCGAACGGCAGGACCACCAGCGAGAGGCGCGGCGGGCCGGGTTTTTCCGCCGTGGGGGCGGGCGCGGGCTTCGCCTGAGGGGCGAAGCCGACTTGCAACGAATAGACCCGGATCGGTTCGGCGATGTTCTTGAGTTGGGTCGGGCCGAGATCGCGAACCACGAGATCGAGCCGCCCCTTCACCTGACGATAGGCGTCCTCGGAGAGACAGATCGCGTTGGGCTTGGCGATGCCCTCCAGCCGGGCGGCGATATTGACCCCGTCGCCCATCAGATCGCCATCGCTCTCTTCGACGACGTCGCCCAAATGAATGCCGATCCGGAACTCGATGCGGCGATCTTCTGGCACGCCAGCGTTGCGCTCGACCATGCCCGTCTGCACCTCGATCGCGCAGCGCACCGCGTCGACCACGCTGCGAAACTCGATAAGGCTGCCGTCCCCAGTGCGCTTGACGATGCGCCCATGATGCGCGGCGACCGCCGGATCCATCAGGTTGCTGCGCAGCGCACGTAACCGCGCCAGCGTTCCCTCCTCGTCTGCCCCGGCGAGCCGGCTGTATCCGACAATGTCGGCGACCAGGATCGCAGCGATCTTCCGCGTTTCCGCCATGGCGTCGCCTCGAGAATGCGGCGATGGTATCATGAACGACGCGTCCGCGCTCTTGCGTGGTGCGAGCCGAGAGAGGTCAGCAGTTCCAGATAGCTTGCCTATTGAACTGATTATTTTTGCTATTTGTGCGCATCTACCCAACGAGACGAACGCAGTTGCAGAAAAATGAGCCTAAACGATTGAAAAGGTTCCGCCGCGCGCAGAATTGCACACCCTGACGCCAAGCCGCAGTCTAGGCCGTTTGATATGAAGGAAGGCGGCCTGCTTTTGAAGCCGCACCGCACGGAGAGGCCAACGGAGACGTTGTCCGCGTTCGAACAGATCCTGCGCGACTTGCCCATCTTCGTCGTCGCGATAAGCGTGGTGCTCGCGGCGCTTCTGGTGATCATCTCGCGTATGCCGAACGACAATCCGCTGAAGCGGATCCTGGTCGCGCTGAGCTATCGGGTCGGCGCAACGGCGGCGGCTGGGATGCTGGTCATTCCCGCGACCCCGATCCCTGGTCTCAGGGCGCGGACTGCCTCGAGCGTCGTGCATAGGCCAGCCTTCAGATCGCTGGCTCCCCTGCCCCAAACGGCGCCGTCCGCCGCGGCGCCTGAATATGGCCTCTCCTGCTCGCTCCCCGCCCATCGCTCCTAGCCCTGGCCTGCGATGGGCGTGCCAATGCTGAGCTGCGACGCGTAAACAAGGCCCGCGAGCCCCGACAGAAAGCCAGAGATGACAGAGACGATCGTCGTGTAGGCTTTGACGGGAACGCCTGAGAGCCGAGCGGCTTCATCGCTGGAGCTGATCGCCTCGACGGACCGCCCGAACGGCGTCAGTTGAAAGACGAAGCCGCTGACGATGAGAGGCGCAATCAGAATAAGGGACGGGATTGGAACTCCGCCGCCGACGCCATTTGACGGGGCCCGCCAGCGCCGCCGCGCCCATTCCGGGCGGAATGGCTACGATCATCCCCCGACTATCCATCGAACCGGTAAGAAGGACCGCGGCGATGCCAAGGATCAACCCCACCGAGAGATCGATGCCGCGCGCGAGGATGACGAACGTCATTCCGATCACGAGAATGCCGGTCGCCAGGATCTTGATGTCAGGATATTTGGCGAGGACGTTCTTCATGCGGCGGGAGCGAGCGCCGCCGATTCAGCGGGGCTCATAAGAACCGCGTCGACGCCACTCGCGAGAAGATCGCGCACGTCATTGTTCTACTTGGCGACGTCGACGTTGCGGTCGACGACGATGATTTTAATGTTCGGGCGCCGACAGGATCGATGTGAAAGACAGGTTCTTATAGAAGGTGAGAAGCGCGGAGCACGTCATTCCGGTTACTGGCAGCTTGTCCTCGGCCCACGCCGAGGACAGCACGGCCGAGGACATCGCGGTCGTCAGTAAGTATCAAGCGCCTCAACATGCTCGCTCCTCCAAGGCTTTCCCTCGATCGCACCCATAATGCGCCGCCACCGGCTTGGGCCTACGCTCCCGCGCAGATCGACGGGTGGCGTTGAATCCACGGCCTCGCCTGCTCGAGTTGCGCGGAGAGGCGAAGAATGGTGGCTTCATCGCCGTATCGTCCCACGAGCTGTACGCCGATCGGAATGTCGTCGTTCGCCCAGGCCGCCGGCAGAGACATCGCCGGCAGGCCGGAAAAATTGAACGGAAACAGGAACGCCGCATCCGTCCATGTCGCGATGTATTTCTCGTAATCGGGCTCGTTCAGGTCCCAATAGCCGACCGGCCGCGGCAGCTGGGTCAAGGTGGGCGTGAGGAACACGTCGAACGGCGCCAGCTCAGCCTGCACGCGCTGATTGGCCTTTCGAACGGCGGCAACGCTCCGTGCGTAGTCGCGAGCGGAAAGCCCACGCCCGCGCCCAAGCCAGGCCCTGTTGAACGCAACGAGCTCCGACTCCGGGATCGGCCGCCCGAGAGCTTTA
>DATCEJ010000207.1:0-3648 GCA_036510135.1 Roseiarcus sp.
GATTTCCGGGTAGCGCCGACGTGAAAACACATATAATATATGTTATACAAATCACCGTCCGGCGCCCGGCCCATTTTTGAGTGCGGAACTAAACGGGGTCATAACCCGCTGAAAACGCTAAGGCGCGGAACTAAAATTGCCGCTACGCATGCAGTCGCCCTGCGCCGGGCCGATCCCGCAAAATTGCGGAACGCTCCACGACCTCACCCTGAAGTGAAACGGTCGAGCACGTTGCGCGTGATCCTCTGCGTGAAAGGATCGCCGCGCTTGAGCCCCATCACCCATTCACAGGTCGCAGCCGTCAGCACTTCGCCCTTGCCGCGAGTCATATGCACCATCATGCCGCTGCCGTATCTGTAGCGGGCGAGCCCTTCGGGCGTCACCTCGCCGGTCACGCATTTCACCAAGCCTTCGAGGTCGCTGCTGCGCACGAAATACCGAAAACCTTCGCCGTTCGGTTCGTCTTCGGCGAGCACGGCTGGCGCCATGGCGAGGATCTGGATCGTCTCCGGCTGGCCCTCCACCGGAACCGGATAGGGGAGACCCTGTCGGAACGTGTAGTCGAGCCCGTCGACCTCGTAGGCGAAGATGCGCGCCGAATCGCCAAAGATGTCCGCGTAATGCAGGCCGGTCCCGGCGAAGGCCCAGTGTTCCGGGCGGTAAACCGTGAAACCCTTCTGGCCGCGCGGCGCGAAACCACCCCACGAGGCGTAGAGGCCGTTCACGCCATTCACGCCGACGGTCGACGCGCCTGGCCAGCGGACATGGCCATCTTCCCACGCTGTCGAAAGAAGATGGTCCTTGCCTGTCCCCGCGATGGGGTCGGTGTTGATCGCGTCGAATTTGTAACAGACCTGCCGCCTGCCTTCGTCCTCGAGCCGTATCTGCCAGAGAAAGTTTGCGCCGAACCGCGCGAGTTTGCCGCCGCGTTCGACATAGGCCTCGATCGCGAGACGCATCTCCCGCGTCCAATATTCGTCATGACCAATGATGGTCAGGCAGGGATAGGCGTCGAGCAGCGCTGGCCGATAATGCAAATCCGTCTGCGTGATGAAGTCGAGTTCGTAGCCCGCCTCTTCCGCCCACACCACGAAGTGCCGGTCGAACTGCGCCCATCCCGCAGAGGCATAATACTGGCCGAAACCGTTCGCGTACGCCCATTCCACCTGCGGATAACGCGGAGCGTCGCCAAATTCGGGAAGCGGGTCCGCGCAGATGCGCGGCGCGCCGGGCGGCAGCCAGACGATGCCCCGCGTCCATGGCCTCTCCAGAGAAAGCACAGGCGAAGCGAGGTTCCGCTCGGGTCCAGCCACGCCGAAATAGTGGTTCGCGCCTCCGAAATCGTTGTACGACGTCCACGTGCTCGTCGGCAGGATGACCAGAATCTTCGCCCGGCGCGTCTCGTCCGTCGGCCGAACGACGAAGAAATGATGCTGAACGAACTTGCCGCCGTTCGGGCGCGCGCAGGTTGAGACGACCCGATAAAACCCCGAGCGCAGGTCTTTCGGCAAGCGCCAGCGATGCGAGACCAGCCAGCCGCAGCCTGTGCGATAGGCCTCTGGCGGTGTTAGCATGTGGACGCCCGCAATGGCGTCAACCTTGTGAACGGTCTGAGGCCGGAAGCCGTCGCGATAGATCTCGAGGGTCCAGTTCGGAGCGGTCGTCGACGTATGGAAGACGACCTCGTCGTTTGGATCGTACGACATGGCGTCGGTGTAGGTGTACACCTCCGGCAGCGAGGGATCGTCGCGTGGCGCCTCGTACCACGGATTGGACTGCCAGTGATCGTCGGCGGACATCGCCCACGCTTTGGGAGGACGGATGTTGAGAGGCCCGAGTTCGGGCGGGACGAATGGTGTCTTTTCGGACATGCGAGCGTTCCTGAAGAGGCCAAGATTCAGAGGGTACGAGACGAGCTGGCCTGGAAATTCCGAGCGTGACCCGAAGCCTGCCGCCGTAAGGGCAACAGCTTGTCGGATCGCTGCCGGAACCGCAATCGATTGCGTCGGCGAGTTTGCTCTTTGGCGTCGAGGATCGCGACGCCAAGCTGCCGGTGACCTAAGTGCGTGCTTTGTGAAACACCACGCCGCCCGGATTGAACCGTTGTGCCGAGGCGGCCCCCTTCTGTCGTCTTGCCGACGTCAGGTCGTGCAGCGACATCAAGAATGGGTTGCCTCTTGCTCCCAAATGGGCGCGACAGAGTCTGCCAGACGCGATCCGAAGCGGGAGACAGGACCGCATCGGCCCCTCGCTGTCAGGCCGTAGTCGTCTCGGCGTCGCGCAGCCGCTCGAAGCGGGCAAGTTGATCTGCGAGCAGTTCGCGCTTTTCATCGCGCCCGACAGAGACCTTGAACATGGCGCCGCCGTCGATGTTGATGAATTGCAGCGAGCAGGACCGGCGTCCGAAGAACGGCCGGTCGATGAAGTAGATCGCGGCGCAATGCGCAGTGGCCGCCGAGCGGGCTTGTCCCATGAATATTGAAATAGCCGCGCCCCTCGCTGCCCGGCGGCAGCGGCGCCTTCGTTTCGAAAACGCCGTCCTCGGTATGGACGATGAACGTCATCGGCCCCCAATCGATGAGGTCGCCCCAGATCTCTGCGAACCGCGCGCCGGGCGCCGGCTTTGCTGCGCCTTCCGGCAGAAGATCGAACGCGACGCGCAGCGCCACGCCATTACGACGCGCGATGTCATCAAGCACGCCGTCCGACTGTTCCTTAAGCGCCGCCCGGATCGCCTCGAGGTCGTTGGTCGGATACGCCGTTGTGACGCTCAAGCCGCGGCATCCTGCGCATGCTTGTTCTTCAGCGTCTGGATCGTCTCGAAGCCCTCGAATTCTGGATGGCCCAGATGCAGCGGCTTGTTGTCGCCGGCATTGCGGTGCGACGCGCGAAACTGCTCGGACCGCGTCCAGTTCTCAAACGCTTCTTTGTTCGTCCACGTCGTGTGTGAGGAATAGAGCGTGTGATCGTCGCGATCCGGCCCGCGCAACAGGTGAAATTCGACGAAGCCGGGCAACTGATCGAGATAGGTATCCCGGCCGAGCCAGCGGCGCTCGAACTCCGCCTCGTGGCCTTTCATGACTTTGAACCGATTCATTGCGACGTACATTCGTATGCTCCTTTGCCGCGCCCGTGAGCGATCGTCTCAGCGTTCCGCGAACTTGATGGTGATGCCGCCTTTGACCGTGAGCCCTGGATTCGGCTCGACGTTGAGAAACTGGGTGTACTCTCTATTGAGCAGGTTGTTCACGCTGAAGTTTGCGCTAACCCGGTCATTGTAGGCGTAGGAAGCGAAAAGATCGACGAGTCCGTAACCCGCTGAGGGAGGAGGCCCGCCACCATCCATCGCAATCGGCACATTCTTCGCGCTCGCGCCGACCGCGGTGAAGCGAACGCCAGCGACCAGCGCGTGATCGTCAAGGAAGCGAAAGCCGAGCGTACCGCTCGCCCGACACGGCCGGACTGTCGTCAGCGACATTCCGGTGTCTAGGTTCTTGCCGTTGATCGCCGATCCTTCGAACGTTGCAAAGCCAGTCCCCAATCGCAGCCGGTTTCCAACTCGACACCCGAAAGCCGCGCCTGGGCGACATTGGCTACTGAAAAGGCTGGAACGGCATGCAGAGGCCGGGCGCGGTATTTGCCGCCCTG
>DATCEJ010000208.1:0-21637 GCA_036510135.1 Roseiarcus sp.
ACTTCTGGGTCGGCGCCAAATACGCAATCACCCCTCAGATCGACGTGACCGGCGCTTATTACTACCAACAGCAGTCTGATTTTAATACGTCAGCCTGCACTTACGGAAACAGTACAATCCTCCGGTCCGATGGAAACAAGCTGGTCATAAACCGCGAGAGCAGCAACAAATGCGCGGGCGTGCAGGACGCTTTTTCCGCCCTCATCGACTGGCGGCCGGTCAAGCGCGTCGACCTTTACGCCGGCCTGATGGTTTCCAATGTCTACGGCGGGTTCGCGAACGGATTCCAGGCGACCCAGAACATCGCCCCGACCGCAGGTCTGCGCGTCAAGTTCTGACGGTCTCTGCTTTAAGACCTGCCGCGCCGAGAGTTCGTCTCGGCGCTTTTTGCCCAGAGTGACTGTTATTGCGGGCCGCAAACCGTCGTATATTCCGCCGGAAGTTTATGTCCTCGAAATTGACGGCCGACAGTTGGAGAAAGAGGCGCTGTTCGCTGTGGCCTGCGAGGACGCAACAGTCACCATCTCGGTCGCCGTTCCCGGATCAGGCGCTCGCACGGGAACGAGCCTGTAATTATAAGACGCCTTTAGAGGCATCAGGGGACGCGGCGAACCACCTCCGGACCATCCTCCGAACCATCCTCATAAGGCCTCGCTTGATTTAATTATATTAAGTCTATAGACCTATGCGCACGAATACGAAACGCCGTCGGGACGCAGACTGCGCCCGCTCGATCGGGGGACTTCATGACAGTTCGGATAGGCATTTTCGCCATCGGAATTGCGCTAGCCGGCGCAGCCAACGCCGCCGATCTGCCGACTGCAAAGTCGGCTCCGACGACTCCGCAGGCGAACTGCTTTTCGAACCTCTGGACCTATTTGAATTCAAGCGCCGCCGATTGTCCCCTGAGCTACGCGGGCGTCACCCTCTACGCGACGATTGACGTTGGCCTCGGCTATAGCTCGAACGGCGCGCCCGCCAGCAGCACGTATTCCAACAGTGTTTACAGTTTCGTCGGCAAGCAGAGCCACGGACCCAAGTGGCTGTGGACGCCGAACGGCATCAGCCAATCGGTGGTCGGGATCAATATGAAGGAGGCGATTCCGGGGCTCCCTGGCTGGTCGCTCGTCGGCGCCGTGGAAACCGGATTCAGCCCCTATTCCGGCAACCTCGTCAACGGGCCACGCTCGCTCGTGCAGAATAACGGCCTGCCGCTCGTCCTCCAGAGCGCAAACAGCGACTCGAGCCGCGCCGGGCAATTTGACAACTCGGTTGGATATATCGGCCTCAGCAATAAGACTTTCGGAACGCTTACCGTCGGCCGGGTGACCTCGCTGACGCTCGACGGCGTCATCGCCTACGATCCGATGGGCGGCTCCTACGCGTTTTCTGCGCTTGGCTATTCCGGCTCCTACGCGGGTTTCGGCGACACGGAAACCAACCGCGCCAACACCGGAGTGAAGTACCGGGTGAGCTACGAGAACTTCCACGGCGGAGCCCTGGTGCAATGGGGCGGCTATAACCAGGGCAATGGCACGACCGGCCTCTATCAGGGCGATATCGGCGCCGACGTTGAAGGCTTTGGGGGCCTCTTTTCGGTGGACCTCGTTGGCAGTTACGCTCAAAACGCGGCCAGCCTCTCTAACTTTACCGGCGCCTGCTCCACGCTCACGAAGGGCCCCCTCAAGGGCCAGACAGGCTGCACCAGCGGGATCCCGAACTTCTACGGCCCCGACGACCTGAAAGCGACGCTGTCCAACAACAGCGGTTTTACGCTGCTCGCCAAATACAGATGGGGACCGGTGACGCTCTCAGGCGGCTGGATGTGGTGGCAGCAGGCGAATCCCAGCGACGACTATCTGAACGGCTTCGAGACCCTCGGCGGCTATAGCGTTCCCGCAACGATCGTTACGAGCGACAAAGCGCTCGCAAAACTTTTTCCGACGGCATGGACCAACTACACCGCCTACAACAAAATGCGGGTCGTGAACGTCCCGTTCGTGGGCGCTAAATACGCGATCAACTCGCAGCTCGACGTGAGCGGCGCCTTTTATTACGAAAACCAGAACAACTATAATTCCTCAACCACGCCTTGCGCGTACGCCAAGACCAGTTTTGTCCAGGCAAGCGGGAATGTTCTGAACGTCATCCGCGAAAACAGCAACGCTTGCGCGGGCACGCAATACGCCCTTTCAGCCATGATCGATTATCGGCCGCTCAAGCGGGTCGATCTCTACGCCGGCGTGATATTCTCGAACGTCTATGGCGGCCTCGCCAATGGCTTTTTGGCGACCCAAAACATCGCCCCCACCGCTGGCTTGCGGGTCAAGTTCTGACCGTGGGCTTCACCGAGGAGAAGGCCGACTCCGGCCCCTTGAGTCTTCGGCCCGTCACCTGTGGTCGATGCAGCCCCACCTCATGCAATCGTCGGGATTGCGGCTCAGGCCATCAGTCCGATGGATGTTGTAAGGCTCGTGCTGATAGGGGTTCGGGCTTCTGAACACCGTCGGCAGTTTGTCCGGTGGGAGTTGCAATGCGGCCCGCAACGTCATGACCGGAATGTCCTTGTCCTGGGCGCGCACCGCAATGGGAGCCGCCAGCGTACTCGCCAGGATAGCTGCAACCGCCAGCCGACTCGGGGGCGATATCCTCATTCTTGCCTCCTCTTCGCTTCGGCAGGACGATACACTTAAGCGCGCCGCCGCAAGCCGTCGCATCATGTCGCTCAAGATATCGGGCGGGGCGGCCCCGAAGACAAATAAATTCCAGTTCATTGAGTCAATGATCGATACGGTCTCCGCGCCATGCACCGACAACGGCCCTTCATCGGCAGCAACAATGCGACGGCAGCCATAACGCGGTTTAGGAAGGCGCAGGGACGGCCCGATCGGCGTCTCATGAGTCTGCAATGACTGCGGCTCAGAGCTTCGCCCTTTTTTAACTGCCGTGGAAGTCGCCGGTCAGTTGACGAACTTGAAGTAGTCCGCCCCGACGGATGCGGACGCGCCCCGTGCGTCGCCGATCAATCGTGAAGCGATGGACTTCAGGTTCGCAGAGTGAAGCGCATCAAGAGCCGGAACAGGCTTGTCAGATACGATGGCAAGCAGCATCTGCATCGGTCCAACGGAACTCGCATCGGCGGTTAGCGGCACGCTGAAGGTTGCGGAATCGCCGCTCGAGCCAACCTTCGCTTCCAGCCTGTGCACTGTGCCGTCGTTGTCAACGAGGACCAGATAGAGGCGGCGCCCTTCGAGATTGGAGATCGTTCCTAGCAACGGCTGTCCCGGTCCCACCTCGTAGTTCTTCAAACCCAATCGGGGCGGCTGCCTCCCGGCCGGCGCGGCAAGGCGGACGAGATCGAGAGCAGGACACTGCTCGGCAGTGATCGGCGCCACCCTCAGGTTTGCCTCGACGCCGACCTCGCGCTTGTAGGCTGAATCGAAGCGGCGGAACGGTTCGATCGCTTGGCCGACCGCCTGGTACTCGTGCGGCTTTGTCGAGCCGGGGAGCGGCTCGACGAGAAAGCACTCCCCACCGTCAAAGCGCGCGATGAAGGCCTTGGCCTTTTCCTCCGCCGACGCGGCCGTCACGGGCGGAGGAAGCGGCTCACTCGGCGCGAGCGAGGTCGGTTGAGACGGGCGTGTCTCCTCGCGCGCGACCGCCTGCGGCATGGCGGCGGGGGGCGGCGGGACGGACGCCGCGTTTTGGTCGACGGAAGCCGGCGCCGCGACCTGGACAGTCAGCGGGGACGGCGTGGGCGCGGCGATCTGCGGAGCCGCTGATTGCGGCGGCGCTGTGGATTGGGACGAGACCGGGACGGGAGATGGTTTCGGCGCGGGCGCCGGAATCGGGATTTCGAGCTTCGCGACAGGCGCTGGCGGGGGTTTGTCGCCGACGACAAGCGTCGCCGTCATCTGCGCTGTCCGGTCGTGGAGGTTGGTGGCGACGATACGGATGGAGGCGCTGGTCGCTTGCTGGGGGACGCCTTCGATCGCGCCTTTTCCGCCACCGGCGTCGCTGAAGGTCAGGCCGTCCGGCAAACCACTCGCGGCCAGCCTAAGCCCCTTGCCGCCAAGGTCAGCGAAGGCGGGCAGCTCCGCTCGATAAGCGGACCCGACCGTGGCGGCCGGCAGGTCGACATTCGCCTGCGCGGCTTTTGGAGGCAAAGCGTCGGCCAGTGTTTCGGCTGTCACCGGGCGTGGCGCCGGCCCGGTGGGTTCCGACGCCGGCGGGGGCTCAATTCGCGCTATTTCTGGTTGCCCGGGAGGATTCGATTCCAGGGGCGAGGATGGCGCGCCTGTCCCCTCCTGCACGTCCGACGGGCGAGCCAGCGGGGGCAATTGTTGCGATGCCAGAGGCGGTAACTTCGTGGTCGGAGAGGTCGTCGCCACCTCACCCTGACCTGCCGACGGCGCCGAGAATGTCCCTGCCCAGCGGCCGAGGTCATCGCGGAAGACATAAGCAACTCCGCCGAGGCTCAGGACCGCGATCAAGGCTCCGATCAAAGCTGGCGTCCGGCCGCTGCTCTCGCTGGCGACGGGAGGAGCTTTGAGCGCCCGCGCCGCGCTCAGGTCCGGTGGCTCCCAGGCCGCAACCTCCGCCATGCTCGAAGGACGGTTCTCCGGCAGGGGCTGCAGCATCGCCTGAAGGAGCGGCCGGAGGGTCGGATCGACCCACGACAGCTCGGCGGGAACGACCCGCCGCTTGTCGACCATCTCCGCTTGCGACCCGGCCATATCAATGGGCTTGCCGAGCAGCGCCTCCGCCAGGACAAGACCAAAACTGTAGATATCTGACTTGGCGGTGACGTCAGCGCCGGCAAGCCCGAGCTGTTCCGGGGACGCGTAGTTCAACTTGCCAGCAAACCCGCCGCCGAGGATTGTCCCTTCTCCCGCGCGCCGGGCGCGAGCGATCCCGAAATCGATTACCTTGGCGCTGCGAACGTCGCCGTCCGGCATGATCAGATTGTCAGGGGAAATGTCCCGATGCACGACGCCGTGCTCGTGCGCGGCCTCCAGCGCCGACGCCACCCGCTTTTGCAGGATTCGAACCTCCGCGAGAGAAAGCGGTCCTGAACCCAGCCGTTTCTTGAGCGACGGTCCTTCCACGAACTCCATCGCAAGATAGGCGCGCTGAAGCTCCGGATCGACCGAGAAGACGAAATAGCGCACGATCGCATCGTTCGTGAAACTGTGAAGGATCGAGGCTTCGCGGCGGAAAAGATCCAGGATCTCGGGATCGCTTGCAAATTCCGGCCGGATCATCTTGATCGCGACCGGGTCGCCGGTCTGGATGTTGAACCCGCGATAGACCTCGCCCATGCCGCCCTGGGCGACCAGTCTTTCAATTTCATAGACGTTGTTGAGGCGCGTCCCGGGCCTCATGCTCCTCGCGGCGGAGCGTTGAATGACGGTTCGATCCTCCTCCACGGAAATCCGCTCCAAATCAAATGAATCTCTAATCGTCCGGTGTCGGGCTCTCCCCTCCTTGCGGCCCCTCCCCCGGTCCGATCGTCAATTCAATATTTGACGCACGCTAGGCGCTTGATGATAATTTCTCAAGGTTCGCATTTGCCCACCTTCAATTTAAGGACACTCCCCATGCGCGCGTCCTCAACATTTGCATTCGGCGCGGCGGCGGCTTTCGCCGCTTCCTTCATCAGTCTCGCTCCCGCTTACGCCGACCCCGCCTATTCCTCGGAAAATGTGGTCCAGATCTTCCTCAAGCAGAAAGGCGCGCTGACCGGCGGCAGGACCCGCGCCCTCTGTGTTGGCACCGCCGCCGACTGCAAGAAGCAGGAGGCAGCCGAGGCGCCGCCTCCGGTTCAATTCGACCTCCTGGCGAATTTCGAGTTCAACTCCGAACAGCTCACGAAGGCGGCGCGTGAAAACCTGGACCAGTTCGCGAAAGCGATCAAAGATCCTAGGCTTGCCGGCTCGAAATTCGAGATTGACGGCCATACCGACGCCAGCGGACCCGAAGACTACAACCAGGGCCTCTCGGAACGCCGCGCCGACGCCGTCGTTTCCTACCTCGCCTCGGATGGAATCGATAAGTCGCTCCTGGTGGCGAAGGGCTTCGGCAAGACCAAGCCGCGTGTCGCAAACCCCTACAGCCCGGAGAATCGGCGCGTCGAAACGCATCTCAGCGAATGATCGGGGCTCGCTGCCCCGACCACCCGAGTTTGGGTCGCAAACAATGGCGTCGCTCACCGGCTAGGGCTTGAGCTTCCCATGAGCCGTCGGGGCGGCGTCGTCGGGCTAGCCGCGGCAATCCTGATCGCATGCGCCTGCGCAGGCCTTGTCGCGTGGCGACTGACGCCGCCCAGACCTCACCCTCCTATACCCCCCGCGACCGTCGCCCAAAGCCCGGTCGCAACTCCGGAGCCTACCGTCAGGCTTTCGACGATCATCGATCTGCCGGGCGATCCGGTGCTCGTGCGACGGGGCGCGGTTCTGGCGCCGAAAGACGCCATCATCTCAGTCCCTGCGAGATTGGGGCAGCAGGCCCCGCAAACGCCGGCGAAGGCGTTCTTCGTCAATTCGACCCTCGTCTCGTCAACCGGCGGTTACATGGGGAAGTTTCAGGAAGCCGGGCAAGAAGCCGAAGCGCTCGCCGCACAATTGGCGATGAACTCGGCGCAAATCGCGGCCGCCCAGACCGAGCCGGACACCGGTTCCGACGATGACGGCGGCGCCGAAACGCCGGCTGACGCTCAGAGCCAGTTTCTGACCACTGCGAACAGCAACGAGCTCGAGATCAACCTCGGCGGGTCGCGTGGGCAGCCACAGCTCAAGGAGACCGTCCTGAAGCCTCTGGTCGCGGATACGATCAGCAATCTCCTGATCGCCAACGGCTTCGATGCGGACAGCGCGCGCATGATCGAAACCGCGGCCAAGGACTCGCCAGCCCACATCCAGACGCTGCCGTCCCAAAGCGTGGCCGTCGCCGTGGGCGCGCTGGATCTCGCCGGCGTATACCGGATCAAGCAGCTCGCGATCTTCGAGAACGGCGAATACGTCATCACAATCGCGGCCAAGGATGACGGGGGTTATGAGCAGGCCGCCGAGCCGATCATCCCCGCGCCTTTGCTCGACGATTCGCTCAGGAACCAGAGCATCGGGACGCACTTCTCGATCGCCGACGGCGTCTATAGCGCCGGCATCCGCAACGGGATGCCGGATCCCGTCATCCGCGAAACGATCCAGCTCATCAGCCGCCTCGTCGACCTGCGCTTGCCGCTGCAGGCCGACCAGACCTTGCGCGTTCTGTTCGAGCCTGACTTTCGCGACAAGGGCAAGGCGAGCGGCAAGGTCGTCTACGTCAGCCTGCATGGGAATTCGCTGGCCATCGATTGCTATGCGTTCGAGGGAAGCGACGGGGCCTTTCGCTGTTTTGATCCGAAGGCGGGGAGCGAGGGTGGCGGAGAATCGATGCCCATGCCGCCGTCTTTGGGCAACAGCGGCGCGACCAGCGTCGGGGGAATCCTGTCTCCCATCAAGGGCGCTCCGATCACGTCGCTGTACGGCCTCCGCTTTCATCCCATCCTGCACATCCTTCGATTGCACGCCGGCATCGACTTCGGCGCTGCGGTCGGATCGCTCGTGCGCGCGGCAGCGGATGGGAAGATCGAGATCGCGGGGCCGGTCTCCGGGTTCGGCAACCACGTCCGCATCCAGCACGCCGGGTTCGAGACCTCCTACTCGCATCTCTCCGAGATCCCGGCGGCGATCCATCCCGGCGTCGAGGTCAAGCAGGGCGACATCATCGCGCTCTCCGGCAACACCGGCCTTTCGACCGGCCCCCACCTGCACTTCGAGTTCTACCTGAACCGCGGCGCCGTCGATCCCCTGCCCCATCTGGGCTCGGAGATTCAGACCGCGGCGGCGTCGCTGAAGGGCCCGGTGATCGCGACCGCCACAGCGGCAAGCGCGCCGAGCGCGAGCGTCAGCGCGGGCGAGATCGCCGCCTTTCCGGCGATCAAGGCCTATCTCGACGGGGAGATCGCCACCCTGGTTAACTAATCCCCGATTCTGAGGTTTTTGCGACTTCGGCTTGGGCGCTTGATGACGGCGCGGGATGCTCGGCTCATCGCTCACGTCCTGGCCGGCGCTTGCGGCCATCGGGGAAAGAACGCCGGTTGCGAGAACCGGCTACGCGCGCAGTCTTGCCAGCGACTCCATTCGTTCAACCCTTTAGGCGCCTTTTTCTGTCCCTCCCTCCGGATCATCGCCCCCCAGCAGGGGACCGGACGCGCATCGCTCGATTTGGATTGTCGTGACGCGCGGCCTTTTCGCCGCGAACACCCGTACTAATGAGGGTTGGATTTCCTTGGATTCTCTCGTCAGAATCAAGACTTATCAATGGGTTACGCGGGAAAACCCGCGATTTTTTTTTGACGGCGGTTTTCCCTGACGCTGAGACCACGGGGACGGGCGCTACGGTCAAGGCAATGCGGAAGGGCGCGATTATTCATGAGCAAAGCTTAACGAGATTTCTGATTTTCTGCAAGCTATTGTCGACTCTTATCGTATCTGTTGGTCGGCCTTTTTTCGGTTGGCCCGAACAAGCCCCGCCATGACGCCTTCGCCTGTCGGTTCGCCATATCCCAATTCCCAGTCACCAACACATAACGCTACAAGAGGCAGATTGCCGTCCCCCTGCGGCCGCCTCAATCCCAAAAGCAAAAGGGGCGCGGTCGCGCGGCTGCGGCGCCGCCGGGCCGTCATGGGCGCCGATGGGGTCGCCCCCGCGAAGTCAGGCGGGGGCCATGAATCTCCACGCAAGCCCCGCGGCGGCAGAGCACTGTGACGCGCATCACAGCGCTGGCGCCGCATTCCCCATACCTCCGCCATCCTGCGCGGCCCGAGTCCGAGCCCTGAAACGTCATAGCCATAATGAGTCGCGGCAGGTTCGCGCTTCCCTGACTAGAGGCGCCCGCCCTTCATTCGTCAAAGAGGAGCACAACATGGCGTTTACGACGCTCAGCATTGCCGATGTCGAGGAAGTCAGCAGCAAGGGCCGTGACGGGGGCAGCTTCTTGGTGCGGGTGGATCAGCCCAACAATCCGCCGGGCAGCCCCCCGACCGCGATCGTCTTTTCGGCAATCTTGAACCAGGACATTGACGGGGCCCCCAACTGCTATGCGCGGTTCAATCCGGCCAGCCCCGATGGCCAAAACGGCGGTCTGGATTTTCTCAGGAACGCGATCAGCACTTCAAATGTCGGGATGTTCACCGCTCTCGCGAAGGGCCAGAAACACCATAACTGGCGGTGGGTCGGCCTGTTGCGCAGTACGGTTGCTGGTGCGCCAAATCAGGGAATCAAAGCCGCTCTGCTCGACATAAAGGATGAACTGGCGGCGCTCAACGATGACGGAAATGCGGCGTCACCACCAATGTTTCCCGTGCTTCGCGACGACAACGACAGATTCTACGTGTCGACCTCAGGCCTCGTTAAAAATGCTTCCGCGGCACTGACGAATCCGCTGCGCTATTGGGACGCTTCAACCATCGACTATGCGGCAAAAACTCCTCCAGTAATCAGGCTGGGAGTCGAATATGGGGATTTCGGCATCGCAATCCGGAAGGATACCGGGACCGCCCGCGCCTTCATGTATGCGGACGCGGGGAATGGGAACAAGGTGGGTGAGATGTCCCGCTCTTTGTTTACCGCCCTTTTCCCAGGAAATGACCAGGAAGAACATCCGGTGGCGTTCATTGTCTTTCCAGGTTCACGACTTCGCCCGATCCAGAACAGTCCTGACGCCGGCATGCGGACGCTCCTCACCAATCTATCGAAAGCCGGAAATATGAATACCGTGATCGGCCTTATGGCATCCGGCTTTCCCGCCAGCGGAGGCCCCGCCGTTTCTGAAATAATGTATAGCTACGATGGCCCCGATCCTAAGGGTCCAAAGGCTACAAAAGTGAAGCAGTTGATGCACCGAACGCCGGATTTCGATGCGTACGCCGGGCCAAACGCCCGTGACACGGCGCGCGTGCAAAGAATCATCACCGCGCTGCAGCGGTTTGGATATGATCCAGCCGTCGCCGCCCAAGCCGCCGCGGAAGCCGCGCAGGCAGAGAGCCGCAGTCGCGGCATTCAGATCCAGCCGATGGATCTTACCGGTCTCCAAATCCCCGACCCGCCCGGGCGGTAGGCGCTTTACGAAGCGCATCCTGGTGGAGTCCGGAAGGCTCAGCCCAGCAGTCCTCTTTTTACATGTATTTTACGTGAACGGCGAGATGAGATGTCTGACCTCCGACAGTGTGACCTGGGTCACTGTCCCGACTTCGCAGCCGGCTTAATGGTCTGCCTGGCGGAAGTCCGGCCCAATCCAAGACTTCGATATTGCGCTTCTGCCCCGATCACATATGCTGTGATCAAGGGAGACGGCGAGGAGTAACATCATGGCCTCGAATAGCAATTCGGGACAAAAGTTCATTTCGCGCAATCGCAAGCCGCGCGTGCATATCACCTACGAAGACCCGTATGATTCGGAAAAACTGATCGAGCTGCCCTTCGTCATGGGCGTCCTCGCCGATCTGTCCGGCAACGCTTCCCAGGTCGCCAAGCCGGATATGAACGATCGGAAGTTCCTCGACATCGACATGGACAATTTCGACAAGCGCATGGCGGCGATCGAGCCCGCGGCGTCGATGAAAGTGGCGAACAAGCTCGGTGGCGGCGAGGGCGGCGAGAAGCTGTCGGTCAATTTGAAATTCACCAAGATGGATGACTTCTCGCCGGCCGCGATCGCCCGCCAGGTGCCGGCGATGGCGAAGCTCCTGCAGGCGCGCGAGCAACTGTCCAATCTCTTGAAATACATGTACGGCAAGGCGGCGGCCGAAGACGGCCTCAAGAAGCTGCTCGCCGACCCCCAGCTGATGGCCGCGTTGAAATCGAATCTCGAGCAGAAGTCGCCGGGCGACCCGTCGAGCCAAGAGGCGAAATAAGGAACCTCCGTCATGGCCACGCAACACGAACAGAAGTCCGCCGCGACGGCGGTCGCCCCGGCGCCCGTCGAAGCGGAAGAGTTCGCGCAGGTGCTCAAGGGGAATTTCAAGCCGCGCACCGAACGCGCCGCGACCGAGGTCGAGAACGCAATCCAGACCCTGGTCACGCAAGCGCTCGCCGACTCGAGCCTCGTCAAGAGCGAGGTGCTCGACACGATCGAGGAAATGATCGCGCGCCTCGACGAGAAGCTTTCGGCGCAGATGAACGAAGTCCTTCACGCGCCCGAGTTCCAGCAGGTGGAAAGCGCATGGCGCGGGCTGAACTATCTGGTGTTCAACTCCGAGACCGACGCGACGCTGAA
Organism: Roseiarcus sp.; assembly: GCA_036510135.1. Taxonomy (GTDB): domain Bacteria; phylum Pseudomonadota; class Alphaproteobacteria; order Rhizobiales; family Beijerinckiaceae; genus Roseiarcus. Next base: position 11,321 of record DATCEJ010000208.1, read on the forward strand.
GATCCGCGTGCTCAACGTCGGCAAGATGGAGCTTTACCGCAACCTCAAGAACAATTACCCCGGCGCGCGCTGGGACCAGAGCCCGCTGTTCAAGGCCGTCTACGAGAGCGAATTCGGGACCCTCGGCGGCGAGCCTTATGGGGCGCTCGTTGCGGACTTTGCCTTCAGTCACAATGCGGTGGACGTGCAGCTGTTGCGCGATCTTTCGAAGATCGCGTCGGCTTCGCTCGCGCCGCTTGTCACCGGCGCCGATCCGAATCTGCTTGGCATGGATTCCTGGCGGGATCTCATGAATCCTCGCGACATCGGAAAGCTCATGGACACACCGGACTACGCGGCCTGGAAGGGCTTACGCGATTCCGTCGACAGCCGCTATGTCGCCCTATGCATGCCCCGCGTGCTCTCCCGCATGCCGTATGGCGCGAAGACGGAGCCGGTCGAGGAATTCGCGTTCGAGGAAGACACGGACGGCAACAAAGGCGAAAAATATGGCTGGATGAACGCCGCCTATGTGATGGGGACGAACATCAATCGCGCGTTCAAGGAATACGGGTGGACGGTCAGAATTCGCGGCGTCGAATCCGGCGGCGAGGTGCTGAATCTCCCGGTGCATACATTCCCGACCGATGACGGCGGCGTCGATATGAAATGCCCGACCGAAATCTCGATCACCGACCGGCGCGAGGCCGAACTGTCGAAGGTCGGCATCATCTCGATCGTGCATCGGAAGAACACCGACAAGGCCGCCTTCATCGGCGCGCAATCGGTCTACAAGCCGAGGCTCATGGACAAGCCCGAGGCGACCGCGTCCGAGAATTTGTCGGCGCGCATTCCTTACATGTTCGCGGTCTCGCGTTTCGCGCATTACCTCAAATGCATGGTTCGCGACAAGATCGGCTCGACGAAGGAAAAAGAGCAGCTCGAGCGCTGGCTCAACAACTGGATCGTCCGCTACGTGGACGCCGATCCGAAGAACTCGAGCGAGCAGGTCAAGGCGATGAAGCCGCTCGCCGGCGCCAAAGTCACCGTGATCCCGAACGAAGAAAACCCTGGCTATTACTCCGCCAACGTCTGGCTGCGACCCCATTTCCAGCTCGAAGGCATGGACATCGGCATGAGCCTGGTGGCGTCGCTGGCGGAGCGGAAAGGCTGACAGATTGGCGGCGGAATTCCCCGCGCCTAGGTGGCTCGGGAAAGCGCGGCTTTCCCGGGTGTGGTGGGTAGCATTTAATTGAGAATAACAAGGAGCAACTTGAAATGGCCGTTGATATGATCCTCGAACTCGACAACATCACTGGCGAGTCGAAGGTTGAGAATTTCGTCGATAAGATTGACATATCTTCGTTTTCCTGGGGGGCCTCAAACAGTGGCAGCGCCCACACGGGCGGCGGCGCGTCGGGCGGGGGCAAGGGAAATGTCCATGATATGTCGTTCACGAAAACCGTCGACAATTCATCGCCGACACTGTTCAAACTCTGCTATCAGGGAAAACATATCCCGACAGGAAAGCTGCATGTCCGCAAGTCTGCGGGCGACAATAAACTCGAATACCAATTGTTTGAGATGACCGAGGTTTATATTACAAACGTAAGTATGGGCGACGCTGCAGGCAACGAAACGCCGAGTGAATCGTTCACCCTCACTTTCGCTAAGATAAAGTATACTTATAGCCAGCAAAGCGAAACAGGCTCAGATCAGGCCCAGCCTTTCTTCGAGGTCGACATCAAGTCGGGCCAGGTGACTTAAGGCGCGTCGAGTTTTGCGGGGCCGCGGCTGCCGGCAGGCGGACGCGGCCGGGAAGACCCGGAGATGCCCGGCGAAGCGATGATTGTCAGTAGGGCGGGACGTGGCGACGCCAACTCAGAAAAACGATCGTTGGGCGCCCCCACTCATGCATGCGTTTCGCGTCGCCCACCGGGACCGCGACGCGACCCGTAAAGTCGACATCCGCGATCATGGCGATCGGGTCATCGCCTCCCGGCGCCTGAAGGCGCGAGCCCCGATTCCAGAGACGGAACTGCGGAAGGCGGTCAACACGGAACTCGCCGCGCTCTTCAATACAACCAATCTCGAGGCGATCGAAGACTTGTCGGAGGCGCCCGAGGTGCGAAAATCCATCGTCAACTTCGGATTTCCATCCCTGACGCGCAGGACGATCGACGAGAACGAAACGAACGGCATCGCGCGGGAGATCGAAACGGCGCTTCGTGACTTCGAGCCGCGGCTTCTCGCCGGTTCGATCAAGGCCCGGCGAGACGACACGGTGTCGCCGGACGAGCTCAGAGTGAGATTCCTCGTCAGCGCCGCGCTGAAGACGCAGCCAATCGAAGTTCCGGTGCAATTCGTCGCTGAGGTGGAGCTCGATTCCGGTAAGATCAAGCTCGACCGGCTCTGAGCGATGAATCGCGAATTCCTGAGGTTTTATAACCAAGAGCTCGCGATCCTGCGCGAGCAGGCGGTCGAGTTCGCGGAGGACTATCCGGGCATCGCCGAGCGGCTCGGAGGCTTGGTCGGCGACGCCGCCGATCCGATGATCTCGGGCCTTCTCGAGGGCGCCGCGTTCCTGGCCGCCCGGGTTCAGCTCAAGCTCAAGCATGAGTTCGCCGACTTCACCACGAACCTCATCGACCAGCTCGCGCCGCACTATCTCGCGCCCACCCCGTCCTTCGTTCTCGTGCGCGCTAAGCCCAAATTCGGCGACCCGGCGCTACGCGACGGCCGCACCATCCCCCGGGGCTCGGTGTTCGATGCGACGTATCGCGAGGCGCATCGCAATGTCGCCTGCCGGTTCACGCTCGCGGAGCCGATCATTCTCTGGCCCTTCGACATCGTGAAAGCTGAGTATCTCACGAGTTCCGGAGCGTTCCAGGCTCTGGTGCCGAATGCCCGCGCGAGCTGTGCCGCGAGCCTTCGGCTCCAGCTCACCGTGCGAAGCGTCCTGGCGGCGGAGGACGAGTCCGCGGACACGGAAGCGCAGACCCGTCCAGAACTCAGATTCTCGTCCTACCGGGTGAAGTCGCTCCGCTTCCATCTGCTCGGCCAGGAAACCGACGCGGTCGCGCTCTACGAGCAGCTGTTCGCGCATTGCACGGGCGTCTATTTCCGCATGCTTGACGCTTTCGGCGATCCCGTCATCACGGCCGGGCGCGCCGACATGATCCGCCAGATCGGCTTCGGCGAAGGCGAGGCGCTGATCCCGAACGACAACCAGCTGTTCCGCGGATTCGATTTCCTCCGCGACTATTTCGCCTTTCCTCGCCGCTTTCTCGGCTTCGACCTCGCCGACCTCGATGCGGCCGTCTCGCGTCTCGACGCCAAGTCGATCGACATCGTCTTCGCCTTCGACGATGTGAACCCGCAATTGGCCGCGGCGGTGCGCAAGGAGATGTTCGCGCTCTATACGGCGCCGGGCGCCAATCTCTTCGAGAAGCGGCTGGACCGGATTCCCGTCAAATCCAACCAGTTCGAATTTCCGGTCATCCCCGACCGCAGCCGCACGCTCGATTTTGAGACCAATCGCGTCATTCGCGTATTCGCCCATGTGCCGGGCGCGCCGCAAAAGCTTGCCGTCGAGCCGCTCTATTCCGCGAGAGCCGCCCGCAGCGCCACCGGCCTCACCTACACAGTTCGCCGCCTGCCGCGCCGGCGCACCGCGGACGAACGGAAGTACGGACCAGTGTCTGACTACATCGGCACGGACGTCTTCCTGTCGCTCGGCGAACGGGCGGACCCGGACGAAACTCTGCGCGTCGCCGAGCTCAGCGTTGAAGCGCTCTGCACCAACCGTCACCTCGCCGCTCATCTTCCGGTCGGCGAGAGCGGCGCCGACTTCCGCTTCGTCGACGACACGGAGCTTGAACTCACCTGCGTCGGCGGCCCAACCACACCGCTCGAGCCAGCGCTCACCTCAATCGAGGGACGAGGCCTGGACGCGACGACGGGCGAGGTCGCCTGGCGCCTCATCAGCATGTTGAGCCTCAACCATTTGGGGCTCGCCGACCGAGGCGACGACGGCGCCAAGGCGCTTCGCGAGACGCTCGTTCTGTTTGCCGATCTTTCCGACGCCGCGGCCGACGCCAAGATTCGTGGCGTGCGCAGCCTGACGACACGCCCGACTGTGCGGCGGCTGCGTCAGGCGTCGGGCGCAGCCGCGGCGCGCGGGCTTGAGATCACGCTCACGCTGGAAGGCAGAGCGTTCGAAGGCTCGGGCGCCTTTCTCATCGGCGCCATCCTCGACCGCTTCTTCGCGGAATATATCGCGATCAACCACTTCACCCAGACGATCATCCGCACCGTCGAGCGTGGCGAGATGATGCGCTGGCCCCCGCGTCTGGGCTTACGGGGCCTCCTGTGACCTTCCGCTCGGAGCTTGCAGCCGAGCCATGGCGCTTCGATCTGCTCAGCGTTCTGCGGCGCCTCGAACGGGAGAACCCGGCCAAGCCGCGCATCGGCGAGGCGCGCCGGCTCGCGGACGAATTCGTCGAGATCTCGCAAAACCCCTACCTCGAATTTCCTGACTCGAACCTCGAAGCTGCGGCGGTCGAACCGAACGGGCGCATGCGACTCATGGCCCGCTTCCTGGGCATGTTCGGCCCGCAGGGCGCCCTGCCGCTGACCACGACCGAAGAGGCGTACAGCTGGCTGCTTGAACGAGACGACGCGTTTCCTCGTTTTGTCGACCTCTTCCAGCGCCGCTTCCTGGCTTTGTTCTTTCGCGCCTGGGCCGACGCGCGTCCGATCGCCCAACACGATCGGCCCGACGAGGACCGCTTCCGCGCCTATATCGGGGCGATGATCGGCATCGGAACGCCCGCGTTTCGTGACGCCGACTCGATCTCCGATTTCGCCAAGCTGCCCTATGCCGGGTTGCTTTCTGCGCGGGTCAAGAGCGTATCGCGTCTGCGTGCGTTTCTCGCCAGTTACCTTGAGACGCGCGTCGAGATCGAGGAATTCGTCGGCAGCTGGCTTGAGCTTGACCGAAGCGAGCGCACCCGCATCGGGGCGGCCAACAGCCGCCTCGGCCAGGATTGCGTTGCGGGCGCGAGCATGTACACCGTCAGCGACAAGTTCCGCATTCGTGTCTTCGTTCGAGACATCAAGCATTTCCGCGAGTTTCTGCCCGGCTCGCCGGTCGCGAAGCAAATCGCAGATGCGGTCTTTCTTTATCTCGGCCTCGAATATGACTGGGACATGGAGCTCGCGATTCCTGCGGGCCAGATCACCCCGGTCCGGCTCGGCCGCGACGCGCAGGTCGGGTGGACAAGCTGGATGTCGCCAAACTGGGCGAAGACCGACGAGACGTTCCGCCGGGACGCGCGCTTCCACGTGGTCAGCCGCCTCGAAAGCGCGATGTAAGGGAAATACCCATGGGCGCGGATATCAGCATCGAAGCGGTCGCCGGCAAGCTGAACCGCGTCGGCTACGAGTCGTTCCTGCAAGGGTTGCGGCAGGCCAAGAGCGCCGGAAACCATAACCTCGAGCTTGCCCATTGGCTCATGCATATCCTGCAGAAGGACCGCACGGACCTCGCGCTGACCGCCGATCATTTCAAGCTCGACCGCGCCAAGCTGCTGGCGGATGCGACGGCCGTCGTCAACGGATTTCGTAAGAACGAAACCGAGATGCCCGGCATCTCGAACCCGGTCGCCGATTCTCTCGACCGCGGCTGGCACTATGCGACGCTTCTGTTCGGCGAGACGCAGATTCGCACCGGCCATCTCCTCGTCGGGATTCTGAAGTCTGTCGAACTGCGACGCGCGCTGATCGGCGTCTCACAGGAATTCGCCAAGCTTCCCGCCGATGAGGTCGCCGCCGGCCAGGGCGCGATCTGGGCCGGGTCCGACGAAGGCAACCTCCGCCCGATGGACGGCTCGGGCGTCGCGGCGGCGGGTACGGAAAGCGCGACTGCCGCGCCGGGGGCCAAAGGCACGACGGCGCTCGACCGGTTCAGCCAGGATCTCACCGCCAAAGCCAAAGCCGGCGAGATGGACCCGGTCCTTGGACGCGAGGACGAAGTCCGGCAGGTCATCGATGTTCTGATGCGCCGGCGCCAGAACAATCCGATCCTGACCGGAGAAGCGGGCGTCGGCAAAACCGCCGTCGTCGAAGGTTTCGCCCAGCGCATCGCATCGGGCGACGTGCCGCCGCCGCTCAAGGGAGTGAAGCTCTGCGTTCTCGACGTCGGCCTCATGCAGGCGGGCGCGTCGATGAAGGGCGAATTCGAACAGCGGCTGCGCTCGGTGATCGACGAAGTTCAGTCCTCGCCGACGCCCATCATCCTGTTCATCGACGAGGCGCACACGCTGATCGGCGCTGGAGGGCAGGCCGGCACGGGCGACGCCGCCAATCTCTTGAAGCCAGCGCTTGCGCGCGGAACCTTGCGCACCATCGCCGCCACGACCTGGTCCGAGTACCGGCAATATATCGAGAAGGACCCGGCGCTGACCCGGCGCTTCCAACCGATCATGGTCAATGAGCCGGACGTGGCGACCGCCGCGATCATGTTGCGCGGGCTCGTCGGGCCGATGGAGAAGCACCATAAGGTGCGCGTGACCGACGAGGCGATCGTCGCCGCCGTCAATCTGTCGAACCGCTACATCCCGGCGCGGCAATTGCCCGACAAGGCGGTGAGCCTCCTCGACACAGCGTGCGCGCGCGTCGCCATCAGTCAGAACGCCAAGCCGGCGGCGGTCGAGGACGCCGAAGTCGAGATCAATTCGCTCGAAGCTGAGAAGGAGTCGCTGATACGCGAGCGCGACCTCGGGTCCGCCAAAGAGGATCGCGTCGCCGAGATCGACATGAAACTCGCGAGCGCCCGCGAGAAACTCGCCGCGCTGGAAGCCGATTGGACCAGGGAGCGCGCGCTGGTCGAGGAAGTGCTTGCGCTGCGCGAGACAATCGCGAAGGGATCCGCGCCCCCGCTGGCGCCCGCGGAGGCGGCGCCATCCGCCCCCGCAGAAGCGCCGCCGCTCGCCGCCGAGCCGGCGCCCCCGCTTCCTCGGGACCCCGGCACAAAGCCCGACGCCGAGCAGCAGCCGGACGGCGAGACCCTGCGCGGCAAGATGGGCGAGCTCGGCAGGATCAATCCGGAAAAGCGGATGATCTACGCGCATGTCGACGAGCAGGCGGTCGCTTCCGTCGTCTCCGACTGGACTGGAATTCCGGTCGGCAAGATGGTCGCCGACGAAGTCGAGACCGTCCTCAACCTCGCCGGCATTCTCAACAAGCACATAGTCGGGCAGAGCCACGGTCTTGAGATGATCGCCAAGCGCATCGAGACCAACCGCGCGGGACTCGACAATCCGATGAAGCCGATCGGCGTCTTTATGCTGTGCGGCCCCTCCGGCGTCGGCAAGACCGAGACGGCGCTCGCGCTCGCCGAGACGCTCTACGGCGGCGAGCAGAACATCATCACGATCAACATGTCCGAGTTCCAGGAAGCGCACACGGTCTCGACGCTCAAAGGCGCGCCGCCCGGCTATGTCGGCTATGGCGAGGGCGGACGCCTCACGGAAGCCGTGCGGCGACGGCCCTATAGCGTCGTTCTGCTCGACGAGATCGAGAAGGCCCATCCTGACGTGCACGAGGTCTTCTTCCAGGTGTTCGACAAGGGCGTGATGGAAGACGGCACCGGGCGCCGCATCGACTTCAAGAACACGCTGATCCTCCTCACCACCAATGTCGGGACCGAGATCATCATGCGCGCCGCCGGCAGCGATGCGAAGCCCGATCCCGACGCGCTCGCCGCCGAGCTGCGCCCAGCGCTTCTCGAAGTGTTCCCGCCAGCGCTGCTCGGGCGCATCGTCACGATCCCCTATTTTCCGCTGTCGGGCGACATGCTGGCCGGCATCGTGCGCCTGCAACTCGGTCGCATCGGCAAAAGGATCGAGGAAAACCACCGGGCGAAATTCATCGCCGAGCAAAGCGCCATCGATCACATCGTGTCGCTCTGCCACGACCCGGATTCCGGCGGGCGCGTCATCGACAACATCATAACCAACACGATCCTGCCGGCTTTGTCGCGTGAGATCCTCAAGCGTTCGCTGGCGCGCGAGCAGATACACGAAGCCAAAGTGTCGGCGGCGGGCGGGGCGTTCGTGTACGAAGTAAACTGAGCGGAGGGGGCCACATGGCCAATCGATTCGAGCAGGTGGACGAGGTCGTCGGCGACGCGGTGACCATTGTCTTTTCTCAGCGCGCCGACGGACAATGGGCGACAATCGTCTGCCCCAAGAGCGCGCACGAATCTTTGACAGCAGATCGGATAACTCAACCGATGCCGGCCAAGGACGCCATTTCCGGCGCCGTCCAGCTTGCGAATCAGCTCAAGATCGCGATCGTTGTTCAGGATCCAGACGGCGTCTGGAAACAGGAATGGGGCGAACTCTACCGCGATGAAAGCGAGTGACGGCCGCACGCATCGCCGCCCTACCGGGAGTTCGCGATCGTTTGTTCCGTCGCTCTCACCATTAGAGCACAATAATCCTTGGTCGATCCGGTCAGCCCTCACCCCGACCCTCTCCCCGAGAGAGAGGGGGCGCGACGGCGCCGAACTTTCCTTCTCCCCGCGGGAGAAGGTGGCCGGCGCAAGCCGGCCGGATGAGGGCCTGCGGCGGACAGGGGAATGGGCGCGTCTTCCTCTGGCTTTTGCTCTGCTCGCAATTTTTTCTTCATCCGCACGCGCGGACTTCCGCGTCTGCAACAAGACGCATGCGCTCATCAATATCGCGATCGGGACGGACGCCGGCGAAGCCTTCAGGACGGAGGGCTGGTGGGTGGCGACGCCCGGTTCCTGCGCGACGCCGGTTCGCGGTCCCTTGAAGAGCCGCTTCGTCTATCTCTACGCGACCGACATCGACGGCGTGGACCTCGTGACCGGCACGGCGACCATGTGTATCGACCGCGGCAAGTTCGTAGCCTTCGGCGCAGAAAATTGCTGGCGGCGCGGCCTGCAGGCGGTCACCTTCGCCGAGATCGACACGCTCGATTCCGGCGACTGGACGACGTTTCTCACCGACCCCCGGAAGTGAGGATCACTTCCCCTTCTTGAGCGCCGCGATCGCCTCGTCCGACAGGAGGTCCTGAAGCAGGCTCAGGAAGTCGCGCGTCGCGAGATTGCGCGCGCGATCGAGCAGATAAGGCACAGGGCTCGAAGGCTCGGCCTTTTGCATATGCGCGGCGACCGCGTCGATAAGCGCAATCGCCGCCGCGCGGCTCGCCGCCGGTTCCGCCGGAGCGCTTTGGATCGCCGCGCTGGGCGCGTTCGACAAACTCTTCACCGGCACGGTGAACGCGCCGTCCGGACCGACAAATACCCGCGCGGCGTCCGCGTGCGGCGGGGCGAGCAGTTTCATCACCTCGTAAAGGTTCTTGCCCAGCATTTCGCGGGCCTGCCGTATGAGGAGCAGCGCCGGACTCGTCGGCTCAGAGGCGGCGAAATAGCCGAGTGCGGAAGCGAGCGCCGCGTCGACTTCGGCGCGAGAAGCGAACGCGGCCGGCGCCGCGGCGGCTACGCTCGGCGCCCCAGTGTCGTCGGCCGGCGCCTCGGGCGGCGGCGGCGCAAGGGACGGATCGCGCCTCACGAGGGCGGCGCGGAGGAACTCCGTCATGTCGCTCACAAGCGTGGCCAGCTTGGGCAGCGCGACGGCGTTCTCGTAGCCGACATGTTCGGTCGTGACCACGTTGATCGACTGGATCGAAGCGCCAAGGTTTGTCAGCGTCTCGACGGCGCCGGCCAGCCTTGCAATCTCGACGTCGCTCAAGACTCGCTCGATCGACTTCGTGGCCATGAACTTTTCTGGCTCTGTCGTCTGCTTCTGGCCTCTGAGGTCATAGAGCGTCACAGAACGCGGCTGGACCGCGCCGGACGCCAGGAGCTGATCGCGATAGGAGAGGGCGCCCTCTCGGTTGGTTTCGACGAGCGACGCGTGTTGCAGCGGCAGAAGGATGACCGCGCTGTCCTCGAGCGTAGCCAGTTGCGCGATGCGTCCCGAATAGTCGTCACCCTCGGCCCTGGGATTGGCGCCCTCCCAATGTTCCTTGACGAGCCAGGCGACGTTTCCGATCCGCTGCGCGAAGCCCGCGACATCGCGGTTGAGGATCGAGAGCTTCGCCATGAGCACGATGAGGCGCAGGTCGAGCGTGCGCTTGAGGAGCTTTTCCGCCGCCTGCAGCGCGGCTGGAAAATCGATCGTGGCGCGATTGAAGGCATAGTAGCTCGCGGGAAGCTGCCCCTCGGTGGCGGCAATGAAATTCATGAACTCCGTGTCGCCTTCGAGATCGAGATCAGGCCCGCAGGGGTCGTCATCCGAGACGAGC